>NZ_JBIWJT010000014.1:0-283011 GCF_044765325.1 Embleya sp. NPDC127516
ACGAGATCGGGTGGTCGGCGCCCATCCTGGACGGGCCCGGGTCGTAGGTGCTCTCGTCCGCCGTCACCAGGACGTGCACATTGCCCCGGGGGTTCCTGTCGAAGTTGTACCACTCCTCGCTGCGGGACCAGCGCTCCGGCAGATCCTTGGTCGAAGGATGCACACGGTCGGCGACCTCGGCGGTGCCCTGGTGGATGCCGGGAGGGTGCCCCGGCATGTGGGCACCGCCGTTGATGAGGTTGTCCCACCAGGGGTATTGGTCCTCGATGCCCATGTCCAGCGCGGCGTGCACGGCTACAACTCCTCTGCCGGAGTGCACGAACCGTTCGAGGGCTTCGCGCTGAGCCCGGGTCTCCCAGACCATGCCCGAGTTCTGGAGCATCACGAGCGCGTCGAACCCGGCCAGATTCGCGTCTTCGAAGACGACCGGGTCGGCGGACTGGACGACCTCGTAGTGGTTGGCCTCGGCCTCCTCCTGGAACATCGCGACGCCGGCGGGGATCGAGTCGTGCGCGAAGCCGGCGGTCCCGGTGAACAGGAGGACCCGGAACTCGCTGTGCGCCAGCGCCGGTTGCATCGGGCTCAGGGTTAACACGGCCAGCACCAGAGCGATGACGCCACCTATCGAGCGGAGGATTCGCCGGGTGGCGGGCGGACCTGTCGTGCGCATGGATTCTCCTTGTGAGCGCAGGGGTGTGTCGCCCGCGCCGCGCGGATCGCGGGCAGGCGAGTCGGTACGAGGATTGCTGCGAGGGTGCGGGTGGTTGGTGGCCATTGGTGCGACCGGGCCGAGCGCCCGGCCGTACCAAGGCCGACACACCACGCCTGGTCGGACGAAGGCGCGCCTCGAACGAGGCCGGCGACGCGAGGCTGTCGATGGAACGCGATGCGATTGTCGAGCGTGTATGAGGACCCGACCGAGGAGGTGCGCCACGACGAGCGCGAGACCAATGCGGGGCCGAGTTTCCGGGCGGGCTCTACGACGCCTGCGCGTGGGCGGGCGCCCGTGTGTTCACACGGAGTTGCCCTGGCGGCGCGACCTGCCGCGGCAAGCAGGTGCCCGTCTCGGACGGACAGCCACCCGCCGACGGCCCCGACGCTCAGGGTCATTCGGGCTTGGTGACCGAACCGGGACGTTCGCCGAGGCTTCCCTCCGCGATCAGGTCGCAAGCGGGCGCAACGATCGGCAGGGGCACCATTGTCGGGATCCTCCCCCGGGACCGACCCAACCTCGCGTTGCGTTGTGTCTCGGAGCATGTTCGACCGTGAACGGGTCGCCGGTCACGCCGACTGTGAGCGCCGAATGGTCGAAGTTGCTGAGCAAAGACGGCCTCCCCTCGCCCGGCCTGCATGGCCGGCGTCCGCCAAAAATCTAGTATCTTTCGTCTTCGATCGAAAGACTTTTCACACAAAGATTCATACTTCTTCCATCTGAAGTACAAACTTTGTTGATCGAAGGACGAGGCGGGTCGCCGCCCTGGTCCGTGGGCGTGGGCCAATCCGGCTTCCGGCCCGGGTGTCAACCCAGGGGAATCTCAGGACAGTTGAACCACTCGGCCCTCGCGGGCACTGCTCAGGGCGGCATCCAGGACGGTGGCGGTGGCCACGGCGTCCCAGGGGTCGACGGGCACGGGGCCCGCCCCACGGACGGCGGCGGCGAAACCGGCGTAGAACAGATCCCATCTGCCGCGCTCGGGGAAAGCAGGCTCGATGACGTCCCCGCGCCGCACGTGGCCCCGGTGTTGCTCGGGCTCTCGACCCCAGCGGTCCCCTTCGGATTGGGGAGTCGTGCCTGCGAGCAGTGCCTGCTCCTGGCCGTCGACGCGGTCGACGACGAAGGTGCCCGTGCTTCCGGTGGCACGCATCCTGGGGCCCGGGGCGCCCTGTCGCCAACTGCCCCAGAGGTGGGAGCGCACCCCGTTGCGGTGGGTGAGGGCCACGAAGACGTCGTCGTCGAGCCCCTTGGTGTCGTCGCGCCGATGCATCTCCGCGTACACGCTCGCGACCGGCCCGGAGAGCACCAGAGCCTGGTCGACGAGGTGGCTGCCGAAGTCCAGGAGCGTGCCACCGCCCGCGAGGGGCACCGCCTGCCCGAGGGCGAAGCGCTCGAAGCGGGACTCGTACCGCACCAACGTGCCGAGCCGACCGCGCTCGAGGAGTGCGCGCAGGGTGAGGAAGTCGGAGTCCCATCGCCGATTCTGATACACCGTCAGGGGACGGCCGAGTTTTTCCGCGAGTTCGACGGTGGCACGCGCGGAGGCCGCGTCGAGGGCGAACGGCTTGTCACAGACCACGGCCAATCCCAGTTCCAACGCCCGCCGCACGAGCGGGACATGGGTTGCCGCGGGAGTGGAGATGGCGACCGCCTCGGCACCCGCCCGCACCAGGTGCTCCAGCGAATCGTAGGACGGCCGGTCCCAGCGCTCGGCCACTTGGGCACGGCGCTCGGGCGAAGTGGTGACCACTCCCACGAAGTCGCAGGCCTGCTCGGCGGCGATCAGCGGAGCATGGAAGAAGCGACCACCGAACCCGTAGCCCACGAGTCCGATACGTATGGGTGACTGCATGAAAGAGCGCCTTTGCGTAGTCAGGAGCGTTGCGGTGAGTCGATCTGGGCATCCACGCCCGAGTTCCCTGCCCGTCTGCGGCGGCATGACCGACTCCCCATCCAACATATTCCATCATGATGCCGCCCCAGAGCCCCGTATTCAAACATTTATCAACAATCGAGTGTGGCAGCAGCCATGGGAGGAGGTGCACCTGGCGGAGCCGGTCTGCTGAACGAGGGCCCGCCGTCGGCGGAGTCGCCCGTGCCCCAAGTGCCTTCCCGCTGTGTGTGCTGATCAGGATCGGCGCACGTGCAGAACTTCGAAGACGTCCATGGTCAGGCCGTGGCAAGGCCGCCCGGGCGAGCCGGGCGTCCCCGCTCGCAGGACCCGCACCGGACGGTGGCGGCGGTCACGGCGCACTGTGCAGGGTGAGCGTGGTGACGCCACCGGCCGTCCGGGCGAAGACCACGGGGAACCTGCCCCGTGCCCCGATGCCCTCTGCCGAAAGCCTGTGAGACGGCGGCAACGGCGGGCAGGCGTTCGACAAGACCGGCTCGCAAGTCGACCGGCATGTCGAGGATCGCAGTCACGATGCCCGAGTTGGCGGTCGAACTGAAACGCCGAACTCGAACCAAAGCCGTGTCCGTCGAACACGGCCTGGACCGGCCACCTCCGCTTCCTCATCGCGGAACACCACCCGGCATGGACCTTCGCTCGACAACCCGCCACGCAAACCGATGCCGGATAGCGCACGTCCACATCGGAACAGCGCGCGTGATCGCAGAGCGGGGTCGTTCCAGCGCGACGAGCTCTCGTCCGGCACCGCGTTCACCGTGCCGAAAGCCTCGCCCGGGAACTCCTCTCGCAGGTAGCTCCCGGCCCCGACCCACGCGCCGACATCGCCGAAGGCACGTGGGCCCAGGGCCTCAGTCGGCGGTGTCCCAGGACTTGAGGACGGCCGCGACGCTCGCCGCGGTGGAGGAGGCGCGGGTCAACTCGTCGGCGAGTGCGGTGACTCCGGCCTGGGTGAGCTTGACCGGCACGCCGCACGCCGAGAGGTAGCCGTGCGCCACCGCGACGGCCACCCGCAGGTTCGAGCGCTCCAGCCAGCGCATCCGGCCCAGACTGTGCGCCAACGCGGCGGCCTTGGCGTAGATGCCGTGGTAGACGTCCTGTCCGGCGATCACCGCCCGATGCCGCTCCACGGCCGCGACCGGCACGCCGTAGTCGTCCGGGGCCGGGTCGTCGCGCCCCGCGCGGCGGGCGACCTCGAGGATCCACGCCAGATCGACGCTCACGCTCACCCGCGCGCCTCGATCTCGTCCAAGAGATCGCCGTAGCCGTCCAGGACCTCCTGCGCGCCCGCGAGGAACGTCTCGCGCAGACGCTCGTTGTCCGTGCGGATCAACTGTTCCACGTACTCGTTCACCGGAATGTGCCGCGTCTCCGCCGCCTGGCGCGCCATCTCCGCCACGGCCTCCTCCAACCGGAGATTCACCTGAGTCTTCGCCATACCCGGCAAGCTACCACCTGATAGCAGCACAGGGAATCGAGGACGAAACGGGCAACGGCGAGACACCGAATCCCACACCGGAGCTCCACCTGCTTCCTCCTGCGGATCGTCGTCGAGTCCGGCCTCGTGGAAACCGCTCCCGTCCGGCATGAGGAGACCGGCCCGGATCATGGCGGGCACGAGGCGGGGGTGTTCGGTGAGCGGGGCGTTCCGAGGAACGGTGATCCCGAAGCGGGCCTGATCCATGCGTGCTCCTTCGCGTACTCCCGAGACGGTCGTGGTGGTTGATCAGGACCGGCGCAGCGCGGCCGTGCGCACGACGCGCCGCTCAGGCTTCGCGCCCGTCGGCGGACGAGCGGTCGGGCGGGAGGCGGACGAACAGCGTGCCGATGCCCGCGCTCGCGAACAGGGCGGCCAGTACGCCCCATCCGACGCCGCCCACTGCCTGGAGCAGTGCGGTGATCAGGACCGGGCCGAGTACGTGGCGTCCGACCGAGCGACCCATGCCGAACGCGGCCAGGTATTCGGCCCGGCGGTCGTCCGGCGCGACGGCGTAGGACAACGTCCAGGCGGCGGACACCGCGATCACCTCGCCGCAGGACAGCAGCACCACGCCGATCGGGAACACCACGGCGGCGGGGGCCCATTCGGCCGACCACAGCAGTACGCACGCCGCCGCGAGCAGCGCGCCGGCCGCCACCTGGCAGCGCCGCGCGGCCCGCACCGAGACCGCGAGCCGCGCGGCCGGCATCTGGCACACCACGCCGAAGACGGTGTTGACCGCGTACAGCGCGCCGAGCCAGGCTGCGGACAACCCGCCGCGCGTGGTCAGCCACAGCGGGATGCCCAGATTGAGCACCGGCAGCCAGAGTTGGAGCAGCGTGTCGATCGAGGCCAACCCCCACACCCGCCGATCGCGCAGCGCGCCCCATCCGGACACTCGCGTCGCCGCGCCCCGGGCCGGCGGCACCGGAATCGTCGCGAGCAGCCCGGCCACCAGCACGAACGCGGCGGCGTTGACGAGCACGACCGCGCGGAACGCGGCCGCGTCGCCCAGGCCGACGGCCAGGCCGCCGAGCGGGGCGCCGAGGCTGATCCCCAGGTTGGCCACCGTGCGGTAGGCGGCCAGGGTGCGCACCCGGTCGGCGCCGTCGGCGAGTTCGGCCACGAATGCCTGGGTGAGCGCGGACACGCTCTGGTCGGCCGTGGTGACCACGGTGACCGCGACGAGGAAGCCCCACCACTCGCCGACGGCCGCGTAGCCGGCGGTGCCGGCCGCGCGGGCCAGGTGCAGGGCGACCAGGGTGTTGCGTACCCCCACGAGGTCGGCAAGCCGGCCGATCGGCACCGCCGTACCGAGGGCGATCAGTCCGGCCAGCCCGAGACCCAGGCCCACGCCGCCGGTGGACAGGCCGACGATCCGGGTGAAGTAGACGGCGGAGAACGCGACGAACAACCCCACGCCCAGGTAGTCGACCAGCCCCACCCCGAGCAGCCGCCACACCCGACGCCGCACCCGGACGTCGGCGTGGCCTCCGCCGATCTCGACCTCGGTCGCGTCTTGCCCGGCGCCTCGCCCGTAACCATTATCATGTGTCATAGACACAGTATTTTGGACCTTGAGGACACGATCACGCCATGACCGATCCCGCCGAAGCCGTCGGCTCCACCCTCGCCGCCAATCTGCGCGCCGCCCGGCAGGCCCGGGGCTGGCGGCTGGAGGAACTCGCCGGGCGCTCCGGAGTGAGCCGCAACATGCTCCAGCAGATCGAGACCTGCCGAACCAACCCGAGCATCGCCACCCTGGCCCGGATCTCGGCCACTCTCGGCATCCCGATCGGTCGGCTGGTCGAGCCGCCCGAGGAACTGGGCCACGTGGCCCGCCGCGACGACGCGCCGACCCGGCCCGGCGGCCGGGAGAGCGTGTTCCGCCTGCTGATCAACGACACCACCGTGCCGTTCACCGAGCTGTGGGAACTGCGCCTCGCGGCCCACGACGAGGTGTCCGCAGGCGCGCACCCGGCCGGTACGCGCGAACTTCTGCACGTGCACGAGGGCACGGTCACCGTCGAGGTGGGCGGCGCGACGTTCGCCGTCGGCCCCGGCGACGCGCTGCGGATGCGCGGCGATCGGCCACACGCGTACCGCAACACCCGCGCCGAGCCGGCCCGGTTGACCATGACCGTGGTCTACGCGGGTGTGTCCGACCCCCGCTACCGGGAGATCGGCGACGCCGCGTCCCAGGGCGGCACCGTGGCCTGGTAGCCCGCGAACGGCGTCGCGCTGCGCGAGGTGCTCGGCGCGCTCGATCCGGCGAACGCGCAGCCCACCTGCGCCCTGGTCCTGCCGGTCCCGGGCAGCCGACCCGCGGACGCGCCCGCCGCGGCGCCCCGCCGTCCCGGTCGGGACGGCGGGGCGCCGCGGCGCGTGACGGCGCGCGTCAGGCCCGCACTACCGGGGATCCACCGCCGTCAGCCCCCGCCGTCGAGGTTCAGCCACCGCGTGATGCCGAGCCGCGCAGGAACGACACGTCGTGGCTCGCCACGATCAGCGCACCCCGGTACGACTCCAGCGCGGTCGTCAACTGCCGCACGCTCGCCATGTCGAGGTTGTTCGTCGGCTCGTCGAGCATCAGCAATCGCGGCGCGGGCTCGGCCGGCAGCAGCGCCGCCGGCGTGGCCCGGAACCGCTTGCCGCCCGACAACGAGTCCGCCCGCTGGTCGGCCCGCCGTCCCCGAAGAGGAACCGGGCAGGCCGCGCGCGGATCTCGTTGTCGCTCGCATCCGGCGCGAAACGGCCGACGTTCTCCACCACGGTCAGGTCGTCGAACAACAGGTCCAGGTGCTGCGGGAGGCAGCGCATCGGCACCTCCCGCCGCACCTCGCCGGTGCGCGGCTCGGTAAGCCCCGCGATGCTCCGCAGCAGCGTTGTCTTGCCCGCACCGTTGCGGCCGAGCAGCGCGATGCGCTCGGGACCGCGTACGTCGAGCTTCACGCGCGGCCCGACCGAAGCCCGACGCCCGGCAGCGCCACGACCTGGCGGCCCTCCGGCACCTCGGCTTCGGGGAGCTTTCGGAGGTCGAGGCGAACATCTTGGCGCGCACCCGGTATGTCGGATGACCCACGCCTCGACCATCGCCTCCTCGGCTTCCGGCGACGCCCGCACGCGACGGCGACCGCCCTCCGGAGGTGCTGTTGTCGCTACCGCACCGCGCGTAGGCAGCGCTCGCCCTGGCTGCGGAGCGCGTCGGCGACCTCGGACGGCGCCTCGTCGAGGGTGAAGTCGACGTCCACCGAAGTGATCATCCAGGCCAGGTCCCGGGGGGTTTCGGCGCCCAGGCGCAGCAGGCAGTTGCCGTCGTCGAGCGGTTCGACGACGCCCATGCCGGGCCAGATGCGTCGCAGGATCGTCTCGGCGGACTCGTGCAGCGTGACCGTCGCCTGACAGGGCCAGGTTCGCCAGGACAGTCGATGTGCGAGGTAGGTGGCCACGTCGCCGTCGGGCGGGTCCCGTGGCGCGAAGCGCGGTCCGATCGGCGTGCGCGGGGTGAGCCGGTCGACGCGGAAGGTGCGCCAGTCCCGGCGGTCGGTGTCCCAGGCAACCAGGTACCAGTACCTGTCGAAGTTGACGAGGCTGTGCGGTTCCGTGGTTCGGATGGAGTCGCCGCCGCGTGGGCCGGCGTAGTCGAAGCGCAGTCGTTCGTGCCGGCGGCAGGCGTCGGCGATCGCCATCAGCGTGTTCGGCGACACTTGCGGCGTGGGAGCGACGCCGGCCCGGATCGTCGCGGCGTGCAGGGCTTGGACGCGGTATCGCAGCCGGGATGGCAGGACCTGCTCCAGTTTGGTGAGCGCCCGCAGTGAGGTCTCCTCGATACCGGCCACGGATCCGCCCGCCGCGGTGCGCAGTCCGATCACCACCGCGACAGCCTCGTCGTCGTCGAGGAGGAGCGGCGGCAGCGTCGCCCCGGCACCGAGGCGGTAGCCGGCGGTCCCCCGGGTGGCGTGGACCGGGTAGCCGAGTTCGCGCAGGCGTTCCACGTCGCGGCGGACCGTGCGGGGGGTGATCCCGAGGCGTTCGGCCAGTTCGGCGCCCGACTGGTGGCGGTGGGTCTGCAGTAGCGACAACAGTTTGAGCAGTCGCGCGGAGGTCTCCAACATGAGGACAACACTGCCCGAAGCTTAGGAACAGGATCGTCCCAAGTGGGTCGTAGCGTGATCGGCATGACGACGACAGAGGGCGTACGCCCCTTCCGCATCAACGTCCCGCAGACCGACCTCGACGATCTGAACGCGCGTCTGGCGGCCACTCGTTGGCCGGACGAGGTGGCCGGGGTCGGCTGGAGCCGAGGAGTGCCGGTCGGGTATCTGAAGGAGCTCGCCGAGTACTGGCGAACGTCCTACGACTGGCGGGCGCAGGAGGCCGCGCTCAACGAGCACCCGCAGTTCGTCACCACCGTCGAAGGGCAGAACCTCCATTTCCTGCACGTGCGTTCGCCCGAGCCCGACGCGCTGCCGCTGATGCTGCTGCACGGCTGGCCGGGCGGGGTGGTGGACTTCCTCGACGTCATCGGGCCGCTGTCCGACCCGCGCGCGCACGGTGGTGACCCGTCCGAGGCGTTCCATCTGGTCGTCCCGTCACTGCCGGGGTTCGGTTTCTCCACGCCGCTGGCCGGACCCGGGATGGGTGCGGCCCGGATGGCCGCCGTGCTGGCGGGGCTGATGTCCCGCCTCGGGTACGCGCGCTACGGGGTCCAGGGCTACGACACCGGCGCGTGGGTCGCCCCCGCACTGGGCCAGCAGGACGCGGAACACGTCGTCGGGATCCACGTCAACGCCCTGATCACCTTCCCGATCGGTCTGGAGGGCGAGACGGAGGGCCTCACCGACGTCGAACAGCGCCGTTGGCAGGCGATGCAGGACTTCAACGACGGCTACCTGCAGTGCAACGCCAAGCGGCCGCAGACCGTCGCGTACGGCCTCAACGACTCGCCGGTCGGTCAACTCGCTTGGATCGTCGAGAAGTTCAAGGAGTTGACCGACCCGGAGGACGGCCTGCCCGAGGACAGCGTCGATCGCGACCGCATGCTCACCGATGTGGCGCTCTACTGGTTCACCGGCACCGCCGCGTCGGCCGCGCAAGTGTACTACGAGGAGATCTCCGCGAACTCCTGGAGCGGGGACGGCGACTGGGAGGCGGAGTCGGGCAAGGAGACCACCTCCTGGGGTGCGGTACCCGACGACCCGGCCGAAGAATACGACGACGGGACGGACGGCGGCACCGAATCCCGGCCGGCCGCCGAGCGTGGCACCGTACCGACCGGCGTCCTGGTCTCCGCCCACGACGTAAGCATCCGCCGGTGGGCCGAACGCGACCACAATGTGGTGCACTGGAAGGAACTCGACCGCGGAGGCCACTTCCTGTCCATGGAGGCCCCAGACCTTCTGGTCGCCGACGTCCGCGCGTTCTTCCGGAAGCTCCACTGAGGCAGTCGTGGAACGTCACCCGGTGCCGGCAGGTGCCGAAGCGCTTCGGATCGGCCCGGAGTTCAGGATGCGGATCGCGGTGCCGGATTCAGTCCCGGTCGACCACGACGATGCCGGTGCCCGAGGACAGCAGCCTGCCGACCTTGAGGCCGAACATGGCGCGGAAGCTGTCGCTGAAGTGCGACGGCGACGCGAATCCGGCGCCGACGGAGGCAAGCCGTGGTCAGATCCTGGCCTCTGGCCACGGCGGCCGCGACGTGGATCATGCGCGTCCACAACCGGTACCGGCGAAAGCTCGTCCGCGCGTTCTCGGAAAAGAGATGGAGGAACCGAACCGGGAGGTCGACAGATGCACCGAGCGGGCGGTGTCGGCCGCGCCCCCGTCGTCTTCCGGCCGCTTGCGCATGGTGTGCAGGGCTGCCCGGATCCGTTCGTCCATCGTGTCGGGGCCGCCGGCGAAGTCGGGCCGGTCTTGGCCGGACGAGCGCGGGCGGCCACGACGACTGGCCGGTCGTCCCGGACACCCGGCGTTCGGTCGCGGCCCGACCCGCGCCGCGGCGCCCGCGGCGGTTCCCCCCGTTCGAGGCGTCGGCCGCGTGCCCTTCGGGTCAGCGCTTGCGCTTCTTGAGGAAGCGCGGGATCACGATGATCGCGAGGACCACCCACAGCGCCACGAACGCGTACGGGAACCAACTCGGGCCGTCCGGTCGGCTCCCCGCCGACAACGCACCGTGACCCGCGATCGCCGCTACATCGAAACCCATGCCCATCCCCTTCGCGCAGGCGGTCACCGGACCGCAATCCGAGCGCGCCGCCGGGTCGTTCCGTCGACACGACCGGCGTCTACCCCGTTTTCCACGGAACGTGCGAGGACCGAACAACGAGGCGGACCGCCGCCGTTCGGCCTCTCCGGAACGGGCCCGCCACTCGGCGGTGGTCCCCGGCGTGTCCGACGTGACACGCCGCGTGCCCTGCGCGAACGGCCGACCGCCACCGGCCACATTGCGCACCATCGGAAGCCGGACCCACCTCGTGGGTCCGGCTTCACCCGCGCCCGGACGCGAACGACTCGGGCGGATCACGAGAACCCGAGGCCGCCCGTGCGCATGCCACCCGCGCCCGCCCCGTAGGGACCGGTGTGGGGCGTGCTCACGTCGTGCGGGCGGGCTGGTCGAACCATGCCGTCACGACCGCCGTCGAAGTCGCCGAAGGACGGACGCGGCGAACGTCCGCGCCGGGCGCGTCATCGACACCGACCGGGGGTCGGGTCAGCCGCCGACCTGTTGCAGGCCCCAGTAGTGGGGCTCGATGGGGGCCGCTTGCACGACGATGCGACCGGTGACGTCGGGCAAGTCCACGACCTTCCCCCACGAAGGGGACTGGTCGTGCGGGGTGTGTTCGATGTCGGCGTACACGATGCCGCCGGGCTTGTCGGTGCCGTAGGACACGGTCCAGTCGGCGTACCTGTCGGCGTCGCAGTTGTCGTTGACCGCCAGCCTGTGGTTGTCGTTGACCTTCATGCACCTGCGGGGGTCGGAACCGGCCTTGGAGATGTCCATCGTGCCGTTGGGTCGCCGGCGCACCTGCCAGTCGGGCGAGGTGGAGGCGGTCTCCGTACAGGCGCCCAGTGACACCGTGCCGGGACTCGTAACCGGCTTGTACCAGATCAGGCACTTGCCGTCCCTGAGGGCCGGAAACCGGTATGTACCGTCGCCGAGCGGCGCGGCCTGGGCGGGCGGAGCGAGTGTCGCGACGGCCGCGACCGCGGCGGCGACGACGGCGATCAAGCGTGCACGCATGGGATCGAACTCCTCGAAGCAATCGGGGGCGAGCCCATCACGCAACGGGCATGTTGCCGACACCCCGGCCACCGGGTCGGCGGCCACCACCATCCTGGAACGCCGCCCCGATGCTGCGGGCCCCCTACGACCGACCACCACCCGAACGGCCCAGTCGCATGGGGCGCCGTCAGTGGGCGTACGCCTCGCCGGCGGCGAGGACACGTCCGCCTTCGCAGCGGGCAGCCCGATGGCCCGACCTCCTCCGACGATGGCCGGCGCACGAGGTGCAGTAGCCGCGTCGGTAGCGGAGTTGGCCGGGGCGGCGGCCACGACTACAGAAGGCGGTGTCAGAGTCCGAGCCAGGTGACCTGGGTGATGGAGATGCATTCCTGGCGGGGGACGGTGAGGTATTCGAAGAAAAGGTTGCGGGCCGAGTCGCTGTGGGTGCGAATGCCCGGGCCGGTGCCCTGGAAGTCGACACCGTCGAGTAGACCAGGGAGTTGACCGTGGCCAGGTCCGCGGCCGCCTTCTCGACGGCGGACAGCACCTCGGACGGCAAACCCGCGGCAACCTCTTCCAGGCTGGGCAGCCATTCCCAGGACCAGTCACCCACCGGCGATCTCGCGGTGCGCCTCGGCGCGCAGGCGGGCGATCTCGGTCCCCGCGGTCCGGATCTCCTCGGGATCGTGCGACCGCGCCACGACGCGCTCCAACTCGCGCAGACGCCGCGCGAGGGCGGGGCGGCGCTCCATCGCCACGAACACGGCCCATTTGCGCAGGAACAGCCGGACCGCGTTCGGCTGGAGGTTCTCGGCGACCCAGTCCAGCGCCTCGTCCTCCTCCTGCTGGAACTCGGGCAGGTAGGTGGGGCTCAACACGGCCACCGCCTCCCGAAGCGCCCGGATCTTCAACGGCGGCATCGGAATCAGCGGCTCGTCGCCCCACTCGGCATGCTCAGCGGTCATGGTCTCCTCCTCCACCGCCCAGTCAACCAGAACCATCCGACCCTCACTCCCGCCACCACGGACCTGCCGAGAACAACAGGCCCGGTCAGGCCAAGCCGGTGGGCCGGCGGAACGAGTTGTCGATGCTCGGTCCGGAGCCCCGTCAGGCTCGGCGGGGGTGTCGCCATCGAAAAGGGGCCCGGCAGCCGGTGGCGCTGAGGTTGTCGAACTCGGCCTGGCTCAGGCCCGAGGCCCCGGGAGCAGGCATTCCAGACCGCGGCCCGGCATCACGACAACCCATGGGGAACGGGTTCAGGCCAGTCCGCCGGCCCGAGGATCGTGGCGGCGCAGCGGAGGGACTATCGGGGACTCGGCTCAGTGCTTTGTCGTCTCGAGACGATCCGCCTGTGTGGCATCGATGCGCGCTTGCGCTTGGCGGAGCATCCCAGGGCGGATCCGCCCCATCATGCCAACGCGGCCGAGCACGCCGGGCACGACCGGTGCTCCGCTGCGCGCCTCCGCTCGCACCGTGGGGGATTCCGTCTTCCTCCACGGCGCGGTCCCACCGTGCACGGGTACGTCACGAACGGTATCCGCGCCGCCGGAGCGTTTGCTCCGCTCGAGTGGTGTCGACCGCTGCGAAGGAGCCGACCGTTATGGGTGATCACTTCGGCGCCAGACAGGGACGGGAACCAGCCCGGCCGCCCGGTACCACCGCCGATTCTGCCCGACGAACCGCCGAGTCCCGGAACTCCCCGAAAGGGACAGGTGAAGCGTGAAGCAACGGAGCAGGCTCCAGCCGTCCTGCACCGTTTTGTGGAGGGAGCCACGGGCCCGCTTCCGGCCCTCTTGCGCCACGCGTCGGGTTCCGCGTGCCGCGTGCATGTGGTGGTGAACCGCGGTGTCGAGAGGGGGTGTTCGCGTTCGGTGGGTGTGAGGTTCGCAGTGAGATTCGAGGGGTGTGGTGGCGAGGGGCTTCGGGTCGCTCCGGGCGGGGCCCGACGAAGTGGTCGTTCATGGACCGGGTCGCCGGGTGCTACGGCCCGGCGCCGATGCCCCGGCGGCTCACCGGCGTTGGCTCAACCGCCGCCCCTGTAGGCCATGCTGCCGGGGTCGGTAGTGGCCATATGGGGTGTGGTGCGGGATGACGTCCTGGACCTCGTCGGGGGGGCGGGCTCGGCTTCATTCGGCGAGGCCGGACGTCTGGGCGCGCCTGACGCGATCCACGTCGCCGACCGCTACCTCCTCTGGAAGAACCTCGCCGAGGCCGTCGAGAAGACCGTGATCCAGCACCGTGCCCTGCTGCCCGAACCCGCACCGGAGCCCGAGCCCGCAGCAACGCCGGTGACAACGTTGCTGCCGCAGCCTGCTCCGATGCGGACCACCGGGCGCCCGGCCAACCGGGTTCCACGCACACACCTGCCGGCACTGAGCGGAGGTCGTCCGGCGGTTTCCTACCGAAGCGTGGTCCCTCTGGACACGTGTGTGACGCCTACGGTTTGGCAGACGTGGTGATCGCCGATCCGGTCGGGGCTGCGGAGTCCGGCACCCCCGCGTAGTCGGGCAGTTCGACGCCGTTGATCGCGCGCCCGACCAGCTCCGTGAACCATTCCGTCCGCGTCCTGGGCAAGATCGGCGATTCGGTCGCCGAAGACGTACTCGACGCCGTCGCGGGTGTCGTCGTAGAGCACCCTGGACAGGTCCCCGCGCAGGATCTCGATGTCCGCGATGAACCCGTCGCCACCGTCGTCGTCGGCATCGAAGGTCTCCAGCACCCGCCCGTCCGCGTCCACGGTGTGCGCGCCCGCGGTGTCAGTGCACGCCGCGCGCACCGCCGCGGCCAACCCCATGCGCCCGATGACCTCCCTGGCGACCCCCCGCGCGTCCACCGCCTGCCCGCCCGGACGCAGCTCGGGAGCCCGCTCCACCACGGTCACCTCGGCCCCCCGCCGGCGCAGCCAGTGGGCCAGCGCGGGTCCCGCGATGCTCGCCCCCGCCACCAACACCCTGGGACCGCCCGCCCGCGTCCCCTGCCCGCCCGTCCGGATCGCGTACCCCTGGTCGGAGTCGTCGACGCTCATCACTGCCTCCATGTGCTTTCGCCCGCGCCGGCACGTTCCCGGCACAGGCCCATCGCCGTCGGTGTATCCAGCCGTATCGACCACGGATCCGCACGAAACTCATCGGTCACGGCAGACATCGATGAGAAACGCCCACTCCGATGAGACTCACATCGACCCAGAGTGGCGTAAACCAGCCTGTCAGCCGGGCCGCCTCCCGAGACTTCGCCAGATCTGCGCGCAACGCACCAGGGGGCGCTACTCGTTGCGGTCCCGGAGGTGTGCGTCCCATCGGGCCCGGAGCTTGTGGAAATTGTCGGCCATGAACGGCGCAAGGTGGACACCGGCGGCCTTCCGAATCACGTCAAGCGCGTGGTCCGGTCCCGTGAGCCACATGGCGAGGGTTCCCTCGCCTGCGTCGTGCACCGCGATTCCCTCGGTCGCGCGGAGCTCGGCGAGCATGGCCACCAGACGGCCCTCGAAGTCAGCCACGATACCCCGTCTCCCGTCAGGCATTTGAGCGATCAACGTAGCGTCGAGGCCGGACAGTCGATGCCCTGGTTGTTGCTCGGACGTTGCCGGCGGCCACCATACGAAGACAGGAGCCCCCACGAGGGCCGAACACGCCACAACCGCCCGCCCGAACGTCGACCGGGACGTGAGCAAGGCGTGCCCTCCCGGACACGCCCTCGTCACCGACCCACTCGGGCGCGATGACGGCGTTGCGGAGCCGATCGTGCCAACGAGTGGTCGATGCGCGGGACGACCGGACGTGCGTCGCCAAAGGCAGTGGAGCGCCCGCTCGGTCGATCCCTACGCTCGACCACCTGGCGCACGACCGGCGTGACGAAGAGGTCGCACAACAGGAAGTGGCTCGGGTCCTCGGCGTCGAGGTCGCACATCCGGCGTACACCGCAGTCCGCTGCCCTGCGTCGTCTCAGTTCGATGCCGCGTTCGATACCGAAATCGTGAGATGCCACGGAGACTGAGACCCTACAGTTGGCTAGGCTGCGAATCCGACCCCGGAGGCGAACTCGAAGCCGCCCCAGTCCGAGCCGAGATCGGCCAACACCTCGTCGGTCCACAGTTCGTCGAGCATCCGTTCGTCCCCGGCCGCCCAGGCGCGCACGATCGCGTCCCAACGGCGGACGTTGACACTGCGGTGCCCGGCCACGCCCGCTCGACGGTGCGGCTCGCGTACACCGGACTGGTCGTGCGGGTGCAGTTCCACCCGGGTGCCGCGGCCGCCGTTGTTCAGGCGACGGGTCAGCGACCGCGCCACGTTGCGCCGGCGCAGGTCGCGGTACGCCGCGTCGATCCGGCGCAGGTTCGCCCGGTTGGGGGTCTGATCCTCGGCGAGCCAGGCCGCGAGGGTGCGGGGCGTGACGGCGATACCGGCGGTCTCCATAGCCTCGTAGCCGGCTCGCGAGGCGGTGAGGTAGCGCAGGCGGGCGGCGAGGCCGCGTTCGGTGTCGACGGGCGAGCTGACGCCGTCGGCGAGTTCGTCCAGCCGCTCGGCCGCCAGGGCGGAGGCGCGCATGCCGCGCATCCCGTATTTGCCGGGCTCCAGGGAGCGGTACGGCATACGCGGTCAGTTCCTCTCGGTCGAGGGGGCGGCGGGGTCGGTGGGGTCGGTGGGGTGGGCCGTCAACTCTTGTCCTTGGTCTGGAGAATGTAAGTGTCCTTGATCTTGACGTCGCCCACCCCGCGGCCCTCGGCGAACACGGTGCGCCAGTCGCCGCCGGTGAGGTGGAGTTCGTCGGTGCCCATCACCCGCACCACGGCGAGGCCGCCCCGGTGGGCCTTGAAGGCCTTGACCCACAGGTTGGAGAACGCCTGGGAGCGGATGATGTGCATCCAGTCCGGGCGGTTGATCTCCCGGTTGTAGTTCGAACCACCCATCGTGGACACCAGCTTGGCGTACATCTGCTTCACGTAGTCCAACGTCACGTCGTCGCCTTCGGCGATCGCCGCGTCGCGGGCGTCGCGCAACGCGGTCCGCAACCGCTCCAGGAGGTTCTCGGTCGCCACCGCCGTCCAGGACTCGAGGATCTGCGGTTCCTCGCACAGGGTGCCGTACGCGGGCGAGGCGCAGCGCAGGAGGAGTCGCAGGGTGGGGTCTGTGATCCACAGCGGGCCGGGCTCGTCCCGGTCGCCGAGCGGGTTCGGGAGATCGTCGTGCTCCCACGTCGGGGGCTCGACGAGGTAGATGCCGGCGCGGCGGCGTTTGCGGCCGCGCGGTCCGTCGAAGTCGTCCAGGTCGGGGCCGGCGCGGTGTTCGAGCGGGCCGATGGGCAGGTGGGCCTTGAGCGCGGACAGGTAGGCGGCGTTCATGTCCAGGGCGGTGACCTCGTGATCGCCCGGGGGCAGGTGCCGGTTGCGCCACTTGGGGCGGGCCTCCCACACCGCGTCCGACTCCTCCTTGCTCCGCTTGCGCAACAACTCCGGCAACGGCGGATACCACGTGTGCTCGTACCGGGACCCGGCCCGCGACAGCCGCAGGAGCTCCATCACGTCGGGGATCGCCCGGCGGGCCAAGGCCTCGCTCGCGGCGGTGATGTCTCCCTCGGCGGCCGCGAGTTCCTCGGCGACCGCGCCGGCGATCGCCCCGGGCAGCGGGTCCTCGTCGGCGTCCATCACAACCCTGCGCGCCTTCGACGCGGCCGGGGCTTTCGGCGCGGCGGAGGTGGGGCGGGCGCCGGCGCGGGCGGGCGTGGTCGAGGGGCGGGGCGCGGTCGCCGGTGCGCCGGCCGCGAGCCCATCCTGTCGGCCCTCGGTTCGTTCGCGAGGAGCGGGAGCTAGGGGTTCGGTGCTGTCGGCGGAGGGCACCTCGGCCGGGCCGGTCTCGGCCACGGCGGTCGAAGCCGGTGCGGGGTCGGTGAAGCGGACGTGGGCCAAGTCGGCGTGCAGCGCCGCCTGAGCGACCGGGCCCAGATCGCGTTCGGCGACGATCGCGAACGCCTGCTCACCCTCACGCGTCAGATGCACCACGGTGTCCGCCTCGCCCAACGCCGCGACGATCTCCGGCGGTTCGCCCACACCTGTCTCCCACACGGCCACCACCGGCACGTCCAGATCCGCCGCCAACCGGCGCAACGCGGCCACACCATGGCGGACATCGGGACCGGCAACGCCGGCCGCGCCGGGGAGGAGGTGGTTGAGCGGGTCCACCGCGACCAGGCGCAGGCCCGCGATATCCGCTGCGGTTTCCCGGAGCAGGTCCAGGGTGAGGTCGGCGCCGTCGTCCAGGAGCAGTCCCCCGGCGGCCAGGCGCGCCGACGCGGCGTCGGCGGCGTGGCGTTCGATCTCGGTGAGGGTGTCCGCACGCAACCTGCGGTGGTCGACTCCGGCAGCGGCTGCGGTCAGGCGGGCGGCGATGTCGGCGCGGGGGCGGCCGGGCGTGCACGAGAGCACCGCGTTCGGCTTGTCGGGGTCGTCGGCCGGGGCCAGGGTCGCGGACAACACCGTGCCCGCCGCCAACAATCCGGCGCCGGCTCCGGGCGCACCGACCACCAGCACCAGGCGGCCGGGCAACGCGCCACCGCCCAGGGCCTCGTCCAAGGCTGTGGGGCCGAAGGAGATCGCACGGCGGCGGGCGGTGGTCGCCTCGCCCAACGCCGTCGCGAACCCCGCCACACGACGACCCGCCCCCGAGGAAGCGGCAGGGGTGATCGGAGCGGCGGGTGGCGGGGGCGCGACGTCGGGGGCGTCCGGTCCGGGCATCGCCCGCGTCGCCGGCACGGCGGTGCCGCCGCCGCTGGTTGTGGTGGCGGTGTGGGTGATCTGGGCGTAGACGCGGCGGTAGCGCAAGACCAGTTGCGGGGTACCCGCCGCGGCCGCGCGCACCAGGTTGCCCAAGCCCTGCCGGGCCGCGGTCATCGTGAACGCCGGCAACTCCCCCTGCGCGGCCAACACATCCGGCGTCGGCGGACCCAACACCGCACGCACGCCGTGGGGAGCGTGGATCACCACCTGGATGCCGTCTGCGGCGTCGGCCACCACCCGCGCCCACTGCCTGCGGACCTCCTCCACCCCGAACCCCGGACCCGGACCCGGGCCGACCGCACCGCGCGCAATCCGACCCGAGGCGTCCCCGTCCGGTGTCCGCTCTCCGTCGCTCATCCGCCCGACCTTTCCCACACGGACACCGACCCTCTCGATCCTACCGTGATTCGACGCGAGAATCTGCCGAATCGCCAGGAAGTCGAGTCGGAGTGAGGGGTGCTCTCGTGTGTCGGAGCGGCTTCACCGCAATGCTCATCGGGCGGAGCGATATCCGTCCGGAGGAGCGTTCGCCGTGGTCGGCCGGCACAACCGAGGGCGCGGGCTCTGGACCGGGAAGGGCGACGGCACGGTCGTGGCCTCACACCGCGAAGGAGGGTGCAGCCGCCGGGCACCCGCGCGAACCGCGCGCCCGGAGACCCCAGCGTGCCAGGCGTCAGGCGGCGGTGCGGCGCGCTTCGCCGAGGCGGCGTAGCCCGTCGTCGAGTTCGGCTTGGGCGTGGTCGAGCCAGGTGGTGGTGATGTCGGTGCCGGCAGTGCTGTGGTCTGGACGCCGGTGCAGACGGGGCTCTTCGCCGGGTTCGGCGGCGCGGGCGTGGGTGATGGCGTGGCCGGCTCGGGCGGCGGCGGCGAGTTCCTCGCCGGCCGCGTCCAGGTACGTTCGGGTGGAGGGGTCGGTGACCTTCGCGAGGTTGGCCGGGTCGGTCAGGGCGCGCGCGATCGCCTCGAGGGTCTTGCCGGTGAGTTTGCGGGCGGTCAACGCCGGTGGCAGGCCCGCAAGTTGTGTCAGGTGCGCGAGGGCTGTGCTCTCCAGCAGGGCCAGGGAGTACGTGAGTCGTCCGAGTTTCGACAGGTAGGTGTCATCGGGGAACATGCGGGCCATTGTGCGGTACCGGTCCGACGTGATCGACGTGTTTTCCGTCCGTCGAACGGGTGGCTCTGCGATCCGGGAGGCGGGTGCTCGTCCGCTCCGTTCGGGGCGCCCCGTCCGCATGGCGTGGCGCCGGGTGTCGCCCGCGCGGGGCGGATCTCGACGTGACCGTCGGAGCGCGACGCAGCTCGCCGACTCGCGTAGGCCTCCGATTGCCGATCACTCCGGCGGCCTCGTGCACGGTGATGTGGTCCGTCGAACGGAACCTGAACCCGAAGCCCGGGAAGGTACACCGGACAGGGAAGATCGTGCAGACGCTGTCGGCAGCGGCAGCATCCCCACCAGGTGTTCGGGCCCGGTGCGCTCTCGGCGCGTCGGGCTCCCTGTCGCGGTCAGTCCCACCAGCCGTCGCCGGCGTGCCGGCGTCGAACCCATTCCGGGAGGCCGAAGGCTTCCGGCCCCGGATACCGGTAGGCGCCCGTCTCGCCGACCAGCCAGACCCTGCCCCGTGGGGCCCGTTGACGACGAGCAGCCGGTAGGAGAGTTCATCGTCGGTGCCCAGCACGACGGAGCCGTGGTTGCAGACGTCGGCGACGCGCTCGTCGTGGTCCGCCGCGAAGGGCTCGCCCTCCCGGGCTCAGGTCTCCCGGAGCGGGAACGGCGCGGCGGGATCCCGGTTGACCCAGTGGGACCAACCCGGCGTGAGTCGGCCCAGGGGCGGCGGGCCACCGTCCTCCGGCAGCCCGAGCGAGGACCCGTTGGAGATCTCCGCGACCGGACTCCGGTACGGCTCCGGAAGCACCACCCCGTTCTCGTTCTCCCACGCCGTGACGGCCTCGTATCCGAAAGCCGGCTCCCGCCACGCCGGTTCGAACGCCGAGCGCAGGAATTCGAGAGCGGCCTCGTCGGGACGCTCGTCAGGTGATGCCATCGTCATGGCGACACACTCGCAGAGGGGACCGACCGAGCCGCTGCGAGTGTCCGAAGCAGGTTCGGGGGTCGTGATGGTCGAGCTCCGCCCGCCGTGGGATGCGCCGCGTGTGAGGATCCTGGCCGCGCGGGGCGTGACGACGGCGTGGTGTTCGTCGACGTCGACGAGGACATCGAGGTCGTCATCGACGGCGTGATCCTGGACGACGACATCTACGACGCCTGCATCGACGAAAGCGGCCGTGTTCGCCTGGGCGAATGAAGTGAGCCGATTCATGGGCCAATTCGTCGTGGCCCCCGGTTGATCCCCCCGATCACGCTTCCGCGAGGATGGGCCCGGTTGTGGTCGGTGGGGCCCAGCCGGGGGATGGGAGTCCTGTGTCGAAACGAACGCGATCGGTTTCGAGGCGGTCCGTCCGCGAGAGCGCGACACTCGCGGCGGTGCCGGCGCGGTCTCCGCGAGGCGGGGCCTCCGACGAAATACCGGGCCCGTACCGGAGTTCGGGCGTCGAGACGACGAGGGTCGTGTCCGGTCGGGGCTCGGTGTCCTACGACCGCCCGCCGTCCGCGGGAAGTCGTCGCCTTCTCCAGTCGGCACGAACGACCGTGCTCCGGCGATCGACAGCCGTGGCGGCGGCGCTGGTCGTGCTGCTCGCGACGGGCTGCTCGGTGGTGGGCGTACTGGACGAAACGAGCTCGGAGAGCAGCGACAACTCGGCCCTTGGCGACGCGAAACTGCGTGACCGGGTCAGGGCCCTGGTGGAACGCGCCCGCTCCGTCCACGTCGTGGTCGACGCCATCGGGAACGGCGAGCCCGATACGCACACGGACATGCGACTCGACGCCAGGACCGGGGACTTTACCGCCCGCATGGAATCCGGCGACCTGGTCGTCGAGGTGATCAGTGTCGGTTCCGACGTGTACGTCAGGGCGACCCGCCTGTTTTGGGCGGACGCACTCGGCTACCTGGACCCCCAGGACGACGCGTTGATCAACGACCTGTACGGCAAGTACGCCCACCTCGTGAGCGACGACCCGCTGCGCGCCGACGTCCTGACCACCTCGAAGTCCTACGATCCGCGCGGGTTCGTCGGGGTGCTCGCCCAGGCCACCCGTAGGGCCGGCCCCGCGCCGAACGCCCACCCCTCGATAGTGTTCGAGCAAACCGGCCCGACCGGCACCACCCACGTGTTTATCCCCTCCAAAGGACGACCGCTCCCCGAACGTGCGATCCTCACGGGAGCACCCACCCACTCGCGGACCATCGCCTGGTCGGACTACGACGCCCCCACGCGCGTCCTGCCGCCGACACCGGACCTCATCCTCGAGATGCCCTACGGCGTGAACCGATCACCGTCGATCACCGCTCCCCCGCCCGTCGCTCATGGCGCGTCGCCGGCCGGCGATAATGTTCGATGACGAACTCCCCATCCCTGCTCGCGTCAAGCCGAATGATTTCCGACCGGCGGATCCAGGATTTCGACGTCGTCACCGTCGACGGACGACCCTTGGTGGTCTGCGTCGACTCTCGTGGCCGGAACGCGTTCGACCGGGATCCGGCCGATGACCATTGGACCGAGCACCGGTTGCACAACCCGCGGGGGCCGAACAAGGACGATTCGTCTGCGGATTGCCTGCTCACGATCGAGGCCGCGGTTCTCGACGGACGGGTCGTGGTCGGCGGAGGCGGATACGAGCAGTCGTTCGCTCAGTGCGACTTGCTCTCCGGGGCGGTGCGGGCCGGTTGGGGGTGTCATGACCCAGGGTGTCCGTGTCGGAATGCGCCACCCGCGTCGACCGCGCCCGTGTCAGTGCCCTGCAGTCGGCCGCGGGAGGAAGGCGGTTGTTCAGCGTGAGTCGCGTTCGGAGAGCGCTTCCGCCGGGAGGCTGCGCCAATGTCGCCCGGCCCCGGGACCGGGCGTTCCACGGAGGTAGGCCGGGACGTCGAGCGGGTTCTCCCGGTCCACCGTGAGGAGACGGCACAGGAACTCGACCATGCCGCGGTCGTAGACGCGCCATTCGCTGCCCCGGTCCCCCACGAGCGTCCTCCACGCCTCGGGATCCGGGCCGTCCACGAGCCACCCCGGAGTGTCGCCGCCCCCGTCGCGCCCCACGACCGAAACGCCCAACCGCGTGTGACCAGGTCGGGTGGACCGGTCCTGTCCCAGACGTCGCGCATGCCCTCGGTGGCCGTCTCCACCGTGCCCGCACGAATGCCCCGGCCGCCCCGGGGACGATCACTCCTCCCGGGCCCCGGGCGCCGCGATCTCCGGCACCGCGTTCGGGATGCCCACGCACGATGACGGCTCACGTGACGATCCGCTGCTGTCCCACCGGTCATGGGCGGTCAGCAGCTATCGGCCGGATGCCGACGCGATCGCCGCTTCGCCGACCCGCGTCGTGTTCGCCGTGGGCGAGGAGTCCGAAAACGTGCAGACCGGACGCACCTCCGTCGCGACCGCCGAACTCCTCGGGCAGCGGGTGACCGTGTTCCCGAGCCATCACGGCGGGTTCTGCGACGGAGAGTTCGGATATCCGGGGAAACCGGACGAGTTCGCGCACCACCTGCGCCAGGTCCTTGACGGCACCTCGTAAACCGACCGCCGACCGGGTGGTTTTTTCACGCCGGATGCTCCGGCCCCGAACACCCTGAGAGCGGGAAGACACTCCCCGAACACCATGCGAGCGGGAAGACACTCCCCGAGCGTCGGGAACGCCGGTACCCGGTCGCCGTCAGAGGGGGCGAGATGGTGTCGTGAACCCCAGGTGTTGCCGTGATCCGGCTCCACGGCGCGGGTTCGGGCGGCCAGGTCTTCTTCGAACAGGGCGATCGCCTCGTGGTGTCCGGGTGTCGGCACCTCACCGCCAACCGAGGCCATCAGGGTATCCGCGCCGGCGAATGGGCCCCGCTTCGGCTGCCCCGTCGACGGCACCGGATAGCCGCTGTGGACCGAGAGGTGAACCTCGCGCCCACCGCGTGACAACGGCCGGCCCACCCCGCCACGGGGCGGGCCAGCCACCCCGTTCCACGTCACACCGTATCGGCCGCACGCACCCACGTCCGGCACACGCAGGACCCGGACGGGCGGGCCGGATCGGAGCCGTGTGCCCGGCGACTCCCCCGGTCTGCTCCCCCGCGGGGTGCCGGCGTGCCGCGGGGCAGTGGCGGCCGAGACAACAGGCCGGCTCCGGTTACTTCAGGTCCACCTCGGCCATTTTCCGTAACGCCACGTCGTCTCCCTTGTCGTCGGGTGCCGCACATCGGCGCGCCGGCCAGTGGGCATCGCGCCGCGACTGTACGGTGGCGGCCGTTGAAGGATCGCCCACGCCGGGTCCCGGCGTCCCGGCGTCCCGGCGTCCCGGACATGGGCAAACGGCTGGAGCACCGATACGTGCCACACCACGGCGGATCCCGGCCTTCGCCCTTCCGGCGGCACCGGTGCACCGCGGCCGCCCGGCCCTGACACGCGAAACCCGCCGCCGGCCCGCCGACGACACCGCGCGGCCGACCGGGAGCCGGCAGGGCACCACGTCCCACCCAGTCCTCGCGCTCACACTCGCTGCCCCCGCCGTGTCCTGCGCCGTCCTACCATAGGGCCGCCGGCCTCCCCTCGATCGAGCCCGGTCCGCCCCCGAGCGCCACACGGCGCGCCTGGCCATTAGTCTTCGTGCGTCATCCTGATGCCTGAGCAGGCTCCGCATCCGTCGAGCGGTTGTGGAGCCCATTTGTGCCTGTGAGGAACCTGTCATGAGCGAGCCGCGCGGGGGCGACGGCCGGAATCATTTCGCTCCACTGCGCCGCCTGCGGTGGGGTCCATGCCCGCGTCGGTCGGCGTTCGGACGCGAGAGCGAACGCATCGTGACGGCGGTCGTCGGCGCCGCCTCCGGCGAACGGCGCGGTGGTCGCCCGGGCCAGGCGACCGGCGCGCGTCGCGGCGGGGACCCCGAGCCCGCGAAGCCGTCCGATGTCTCCCCGCCCCGGTGGCGGATATGTCATGTGGCGGTTGCGCTCGCACTACCCCTGTATGTGGGATGGGGTCTCCTGCTGGCCACCGGTGGCGGTGATCTCGCGGCTCAGTACTCCTGGGCGGAGTTCGCCGTGCGGCATCCGGGTACACCGTACGGCCTGTTCTGGTTCGGCGGGATCGACGTCGGCAGCTACAGCGTCCTCTCGCCGCCGTTGATGGCGTTGCTCGGGGTCCGCACCCTCGCCGCCCTGAGTGGGTTGACCTCGACCTGGCTGTTGGCCGCGCTGTTGGTGCGCACCACCCGGAGAGTGCCCACGTGGCCGGCGCTGATCGGGGCGCTGGCGGTGTGGGCCAACGTGGTCTCGGGCCGCGCCACATTCGCTCTCGGTGTCGCAAGCGCGCTGGGCACCTTGCTGGTCCTCGTCGGGCGGCACACACCTGTGTGGCGGCTCGTCGCGGGGGTCGTGGGGACGGGGCTGACCGTGCTGTTCAGCCCCGTGGCCGGTCTGTTCCTTCTCGTGGCGGGCGCGGGGTTCCTGCTCGACCGGCAGTGGGCGAGAGGCCTGGCCCTGATCGTGCCGACGGGTGTGGTCGGCGGGTTGGTGAGCGCGCTGTTCCCGTCCCACGGCCAACAGCCCATGGGAGCCGAGCGGATCATCCTGCCGGTCCTGGCCGGCGTCGTGGTGGCGTTGACGGCACCGCGCGACTGGCGCGAGCTGCGGGCCGGTGGCGCGGTCTACGCCGTCGGTGTGGTGCTGACCTGGCTGATTCCCTCGCCGGTGGGCACCAACGTCGAGCGCCTGGGCACGCTTCTCGGCGCGCCCGTGCTGCTGGCAATCTGGTTCGAGCGGAGACGGCGAGGCCCGCAGCCCGGGAGGTTCTCGCTCCGAGTCGGTGGTGACGTGTCCTTCCGCTCGCGCTTCTGTGCAGCGGGGCTGGCGATGTGCGTGATCTGGACGGCGGTGGTGGCGGTCCGAGATGTGCAGGCGCATACGGAGGTGCCCGACTGGTCGCGGCACACCGCCGGGGTCATCGCCGAGTTGGACCGGCTGGGCGCCTATCGCGGCCGTGTCGAAGTGGTCCCCACCGGCTCGCACCGCGAGGCCCGGGTGTTCGCCCGATATTTCCAGGCGGTGCGCGGCTGGAACCGCCAACTCGACATGGAGCGCGGCCGGTTGTTCTACTCCGAGGAGCTCGACGAGGCGCGCTATCGGGCGTGGCTGAACGATTGGGCGGTCGGCTACGTCGTCCTGCCGCACGCCCCACCGGACGGCTACGCCAGGACCGAGGCCGCGTTGATCCGGTCCGGACGCCTGGGCTCCTGGCTGGAGCCGGTCTGGAACGACGCCTATTGGACCGTCTTCCGCGTCCGGGACGCCGTGCCACTGGCCACCGCCCCCGCCGAAGTGCTCCGTGCCGGCGACGCCGACATCGTGCTCAGGATGCCCCGCCCGGGAACGGTCACCGTGCGTGCCACCTACTCGCATTGGCTGTATTCCGACGGCGCCTGCCTGCGCGCGAGCGGCCCCTGGATACAACTGACCGCTTCGCGCCCCGGGATCTACCGGATCACCTCCAGCTACTTCCCCCCGGATGGCTGCCGAACATGAGGTTCGCGGCCGGGAGGCACTGACGCCGTCCCACATCCCCGAGGCCGCTCAGCCTTTGCCGGCATCGGCCCAGCCGGGCGACGCCGTGCACGTCTCCGAGATGTTCCGCCTCGTACGCGGCACCGGGCGCATCCTCGACGTGCTCGACGTCCTGCACCGCGACCGCCTCGGCCGGCGCATCCACGACGGCGCGTTCTCCGCGATGGACCTCACCGCTCGCCACCCGCGCACCGGCGAACTGCTGTCCACGGTGAACGCGGTGAGTTCATGGGTGTGGTCCGAGCCCACACTGCTTCAGTCGGCGGCCTGCGCGTCGATCCGGTGACGACAAACGTGCTTCGTCGGCGGGAAAAGACAGCTCGGTCCTCCCGTGAACGGGGACAAGGGCAGGGGATGTGAGGTGTGTGCCTCGATGCCGAACGGTACCCGGCGGGGCAGCTTTCGGCGCCCCCGTCTGACCCGGGGCAGCTCGCGGCGGTCGTCCGTCATGGACTCGTGGCGAGGTCGGCTCATCGTCCGGTCACGGTGTGGGAGGCCGGTCGGATTCGGCTTCCGACGCGTTTCGGGCCGCGGCGAGTGCGGAGTCCACCTCCTTCAGCGAGCCGCGCAACGTGTGGGCGCGATCGAGCATCGCGCGCGTGGCGCCGACGAGCGCGGCCGCGTCGCGGTAGCCGCGTCGTTGCAGTTCCGACAGGCGCGCGGGTCGAAAGTCCAACAGCGCGCCCAGGTTCCCCAGTCGTCGATCGGGGTGCTCGACGATGTCGTCGGTGGGCCGGATCTCCAGCGCGGCACATCCCGGATAGGCCGCGCCGTCCCAGACCACGCCGTTGCCCAGGTGGACGACCACGGCGTTGGTGCAACCGCTGTCCGCCGCCAAAGGGTTCAGCGGCACGTTGTCACCGAGGCCGCCGTCCCGGTAGGGGCGGCCGGCGACCCGGCGCGGCGGGAAGACGAACGGCAACGCCGCACTGGCCAACAACGCGTCGTGCATGTCGTGTTCGGCCAGGTCCTGGACGCGCAACCAGGTCGCGGAGGCACCGGCGGCGGAGCGCCCGAGGTCGACCAGCCACCCCAATCCGGACCAGCCGGCCATCGCGGGGAAGACCGAGACCCACAGGTCGGGACCGCGCCCGAGAGCCGCCGGATCCACCCAGCGTTCCAGCAGTCCGCGCAGGAACTCGGTGCGCAGGATCGGACTGTGCCTGCGGCGGTGGAGCTCGCGCAGACCCGCCGGTGGACCGGACGCGTTCTCGGGCACCGGGACGTGCGCGAGTTCGGCCCGCACGCCCGCGCCGACGCCCGCGCCGCGCTCGTTCTCGGCGGCCTGGTACGCCGTCCCCAGGGCCTCCCAGACCACGGCCAGCCGAGCGGCCCCCTCGGCCAACGAGGGCGAGGAGGCGACCACGGCCGCGTTCAAGGCGCCGATGCTGGCACCGGAGATCGCGCGCGGTTCGAGGCCCTCCTCGGCCAGTCGGCGCAATACGCCGACCTGATAGGCGCCCTTGGCCCCACCGCCGGCCAGTACCAGTCCCCAGACCGACGCGGCGGAGCCGGCGGACAGCGGTCGGGGCACGGCCACGATGTCGGTCGACCGAGGCTCGGCGCCGCGGTGTCGACCCGGCGCGGTGGGAGTCGGACTCGTGCTCGTGGTGGGCACCGGAGCCGAAATCGGCCGCGTCGGACCGGTGTCGGGCACGGGGGTGGCGGGCGGCTGTGGGGATTCGGCAGCCGGCGCCCGCTCACCGCTGGATCCAGGACCCCGAGAAGGCTCGGAGGCGCATTCCGCCTCTGCCTCCGCGGACGCCTCGGCGCCTCGCGCCGACCCCACGACGGGTCCCGCCTCTGCCTCCGCGGACGCCTCGGCGCCTCGCGCCGACCCCACGACGGGTCCCGCATCCGCATCCGCGGACGCCTCGGCGCCTCGCGCCGACCCCACGACGGGTTCCGCTTCCACGCCGGGCCCGGGGCCCATCGCCGGCTCCGCGGGAGAGAGCATCCGACGGTCGGCGGCGACCACCGCGGCCGTGCTCGCCACCACCTGGCGCACGAACGCCCGCGGGTTGACCGTCCGCCCCGGCCGGATGTCGTACCGTGCCGCGTCCTCGATCGCCCGGTGGACCACGTCCTGGACCGGACCCGCCGCCTCGGCCGCCAGCACCAGACATCGGCCGACCACATACGGCAGCGGAAGCAGCGGCACGTGACCGTCCACGAGCCGGGAGTAGGAACGGACCAGGTCGGCGAGCATGGGGATGTCCGCCGGTGATTCCAACCGCAGACACGGGGCCAACAACTCGTCGTCGAGCAACAGCAGGCGGGGCAGTCGCGTACGGCTGCCCGCCAGGATCTTGTTCGCCAGCAGATCGCGGAACATCGGGTCGCCGCTTTGGAATTCGTACTGGCCCACCGGTCCGCGATACGCCTCCTGGGCGAGCAGAACCACCTGCAACGCCCAGGGCAGCCCGCGATAGGTCTGCTCGGCCGACCACGCCGTGATCAACATGTCGAGGTGGTGCATCGCCTCCAGGCGGCCGGTCAGCAGTCGGTGCTGATCGGCCCAGCCGGCCTGCAGCCGGGTCAGGGTCGCGTCGAGCGCCGTCCGATGGTCGCTCTCGTCGGTGGTCAGCCGGTCCAGGTCCTGCCGGGTCCGGGCGAGGAGCCGACCGGCCTGAGCCAGGGCGAGGTTGGACACCGAGCCCTGGCCGGTGAGTTCCTCGATCCGCTGCAGCAGCAACCGCTGTGCGTCGACCACGTTGCGGTTGAGCAGGGATTGCGCCTCTCGCCCCACGGTCCGGGCCACGAACGCCTTGAAGAACCCGCTGTGCCGGGGAAGCCGGGTCAGATCGGTGGCGACCTGGAGGCAGTTGACCAGTTCGAGCAACAGCGCGTCGCTGACCAGCGGGATGCTCCGGGCCAGTTCGGAGACCCGGGCGGGGGCGATCTCAAACTCACCGGTCGGGCCGGTCGGGTCGCTCATTGGAGGCCGTGCAGGGAGGTGATCGGCTGGAGGCCGTCGAGGAAGTCCTCGGCGATCAGCGTCTCGGCCCGCAACTCCTCATGGAAGCGGCCCACCCGCGCCTCCCACTCGCCGAGCGATTCACGCTTGCGCTCGCGATCCTTGAGCGATTCGGCGAGCGCGTCCCGGTAGCGCTGGAGGTATCTACGCAATTGCGCGTAGTAGTTCTCCACGTGTCGGGACAACTCGCTCGTCAGGTAGGCGTGGAACTCCTCGCGCATCGCCTCGATCTTGCGGTCCAGGTCGCCGATCATCCGCTCGCGTACATCGTCCAGGCCAATCCGGTGGAACGACTTCTGCTGTTCCTCGCGATGTTGCTCCCGGAATGTGCCCCAGCCGATCCACACCTTGTACCAGACGCGCCGGCGCAGGGTCTTCTCCACCAAGATCTCGATGGTGCGCTGTTCGCTGCGCAGCGGGATCGCGGCCCAGTCCTCGGTGTCGTCGGAGAGTTCGGCCGGCGGCACGTCGAGGGTGATCCGGAACTGGGTGCGCAGGCGTCGGTGCGCCTCTTCCAGTACCGGCTGGAGCCGAGCACCGTGCCGGTCCACCTCGCTGTTGATCCGTTCGACGAAGGTGCGTGCGGCCGTGCTCTGGGCCGCCTTCAGCGCCTCGTCGATGCTCTCGATCACGGGCCGGGTGAGCAGGCTCAGGAATGCCTGCGCGTCCTCCACGGTGTCGAATTCGACCGCGTCCACGGCCGGCACCTGCTGATTGGGCCGAAGCGCCTGGGAGATCAGCCGGGCCTCCCCCGCGATACCGGCGGGCTTGTCCGTCACCTCGATGTCGCGGATGGCGCGCAGGCTCCTGCCGCGCGTGCCGCGCAGGATCTTGTCGACGTCGGAGCGCAGTTGGTCGGCGACGTCGGTGTTGCTGTCGAGTTCCTCGCGTATCTCGCCGATCCGGCGCAGGTCGTTGTCGAGCAGTTCGATCTCGGTGGCCACCGCCTCGCGACTGCTCTTGAGTGCGCCGCGCCGCAGTTGCACCTCGTTTGCCAGTCCGACGATGCCCGCGACCGTGCGGCGCAGGGCGTTCTGCATGACCCGGGAGCCCGCCTGGGTACGCAGCGTGGCGATTGCCTGGCGCAGGAAGTCGTCGAGGCCGGAGCGCGAGCGGGCCTTCTCCGCGAGCCTGCGCACGCTTTCCGTGGTCGCCTCGCCGAGTTCCTCCTCGGCTTCGATCGTGTAGATCAACTCGTACAGCGCCCGCGTGGCCGGTCCGCTCCGAGGCTGGAAGCTGCCCGGTCGGGTCGCCTCGGCCGCCTCGACCTCGTCGAGGCAGCGGACCGCCTGGAGGGCCCGGATCGCGACGAGTTCGAAGACCCGGTCACTTGCGTCGCCGTCCACCAGACGCAGGTCGTCGATCACGAACCGGCGGAGTTCGTCGCGTTTCATGTCGCCCTGTCGGCGCTGGTCGACCTTGTTGACCACGGCGAACAACTGGTCGCGTCGGATCACCGCGAGCGCCGGTTCCATCGTGTCCTTGATGGTCGTCGCGGCGGTGCTGTTGAGCTTGGTGAAGTCCAGGACGACCAGGATGACCGAGCACTTGTCGAGTTGTTGGCGCAGTACGTCGGACAGGCGCAGGCCGCTGTTCGCCTCGTCCGGGCCGGGGGTGTCCACCAGCACGAGGTGGCCGAACGCGGTCGTGTCGTCGGTGGGAGCCCATCGGTGCGAGGCCACGATGCGGGGCACGGCGTGCAGCCGGTCCGCCAGGTGCACGGGATTGCGCAGCCCCGCCGCCAGGCGTGTCAGGTCGTTGAACGCGGTGAGGGCGCCGCGAATGTCGTCCAGGCCGGTGAAGGTGGTGCGGTTCCAGCGAGCGAGCCAGTCGTCCTGGATCTGCCGAAGGAAGTCGGCGAGGTAGGGGTAGCGGCCGGTCATCCGATCCCGATAGCCGGGATCGGCACTGTCCGGGGCCAGTTCGTCGGCGATCCGGCGGATGGCCTCACGAAAGAGTTCGTGGTCCCTGGGGTCGATCTGCAGCGTCGGGCGGAGCCTGTCGTCGGGCTGGGAGAGCACGATCTCGGTCGGTAACGTGGTCATCGCGGCGGCCCGGCTGGGCACCAGGTCGTAGCCGACCAGCGAGTTGACGATGGTGGATTTGCCGGCCTTCATCGGCGCGATGATCGCCATCCGAAGTTCCAGGTTCTGCACGGAGGTTCGCGCCTCGGTGACCAGATCGATCAGTGCCTGGGTGGCCTTCTTGCGATTCTTCGTGTCCTCCAGGTGCGGATCCGCTTGTGCGAGCAGGGATTCCACCCGGGCGAAGAACTCCAGCACGTCCTGGTGCAGCGCCGCCAGTCTCCTGGGCAGCATGGGATCCGTGTACGTCATCGCTCACCCCCGGGCGGCGCCGGGCAGACGCCGCCGAATACGTCGCGTACCGACCATGATTCCGAACCAGGCTACGCACTGCCCGCCCCTCCTCGCAGTCGATCGGGATCGCCGCGGGGATCGCGTCGCCCCCGGCCGAGGCGTCACGCCGCCGCGGCCAACCGACGCACCGGTCCCGGACGAACTGCGCACCGCGCTGGACGCGTGCGCGAGCGAGACGATCGCCCAAGTGATGGCACCGCTGCCCTGGATGCGCGCGATCGACTGCACCGGCCACACCGCACTCCACCGCTGCCTTCGCGCACTGCTCCACATCGAAGACCCCGAACCGCGACCGGACAACCCGTGGAATCACCTCCGCAGCCCGGTCGGACCGCCACGAAACCCGGGAAAAGTACCCGGCTCACGGCCCGTTGGGCGCCTGCCGGTCGTCGAACCGGCCCATCACCCGCGTTCGCGGGGAAAGCCGGGACGCCACGGATCGGCGTGTGTCGGTGACCCCCGTGAGGTGCCGCCGCACATCGGTCACACGCATGCCGGCAGCCAGGGCGGCGGCGATGCCGGTATCGGCATCCTCGAAGACCACGCAGCAGCGGGCCGGGACCCCCAACAGTCCTGCGGCGCGGAGAAAGATGTCGGGGGCGGGCTTGCCGCGCGCGACGTCATCGCGGACAACGACCACGTCGAACACACCGGCCGGCTTTGCGGCGTCCCAGTCCCGCCCGGACGAAACGGCGACTGCTGCCGGTGGCGATCGCAGCAGGGACGCCGGGGCCCCGGCCGCGGGCCAACCGCGCCGCCGGCTCGATGACGCGCACGTCACCGACCCGCCGCTTCGAGCGAGGCCGTCAGCTGCGACGCCTCGGCGTCGTGGGCGAACACACGCCACTCCACAGGTTCCACACGCTCGGCCGCGCTCTGCCGCACTTGCGCGGCAAGCCGCGCGACCGGGGTCGAGGCGTCCGGAGCGAGGTGCTCGACGATGCAGTGGGTACCGTAGTGAGTGAGGGTCAACGGTCCGATCCGCTCGACCACTGTGCCGAACCGCGGATGCGCCGAACCGGAGCCACGCAGGATGCGATCGTGCGCTGCAAGCAGTTCCCCCACGTCCAAGACCACCGCGGCATTCAAGCACTGCAAGTCCCGCGAAACCATTGGTTGGATGCGAACGGGCCCCGTCGAACGAATGTGATTCTTCTCGGCCGGGATGATCGACCCTGCACCGGCGGTGCCTCCGACGAAGCCCGCGAAGCCTTCGCACACAACGCGTACCGCCGGGTGTGCCGCTAGGGAGCGGATCGCGTTCTCGGTGTCCCGACGGTGTGCCTGCACCGGCCCCACACGGGGTGTGGACGATCCTCGCGCACGAGTTGCGGTGGCTCGAGGAGTGGGTGAGGACCGTCGCGGTGCCGGTGTTGCCGACCGGACGCCACGACGTTTCGGTGTTGCCGCCGCAGGTGCACATCTCCACCGGCTACGACGACCTGCGAGGACGACTCGCCGACGCCGGTAGCGTCCCGGCCACCGAACACTCCCGGGCCCGGCTCGACGACGTGGTCCTCGACGTGGTCCATCGCGGCACGCCGGTCGCCCGGTGGGTCGTCCCGGCAGAAAGCCGCCTGGGACACGCTCACCAGCCACCAACGCGAACGAGTGGGCTTGTGCGGGTCTTGATCGGATAGGCGGAGAGTGCATCGGGTCGTACCCACCTGTCCGGGCCCTTGTCGGCGGTGGCGTCGGGTCTCGTAGGCGCCCGCAAAATGGCTGGTCACAGGTGCGGCCTGTGCAGGACCCTGAACGTATGCCTCGACGTCTGATGTTCGTGCAGTTGAAGACTGGTTACAGCACCGACCGCGGACCCTCGTGGATCGGGTGGGTGGACTTCTCGAAGACTTGGAGCACCGCGTACTTTCACGACAGGACACTGCGCCGTGCAGGGGGGATGTCCGACGCGAACTTCTACGACGTGGCGACCGGTGAGGAGTTCTGGGTCTCCGGGCCGAAGCGGGACCGCACCGACACCCGCTACGGCCCCTCCAACTCTGAAATCGAGCCGGACGCCGTCGAGACCTATCACGCCTTCCTGGACGGTGCGCCCCTGCCAGGCCGGGAAAGCGGCTGACCTCGCGCCCCTGCCAGGGGTGCGTCCGGGTCTTGATCAGATACACAGAAAGTGCTTCCGACCTGCGTCTATTGGACTCCGGTTCGGCGGGTCGGGGGCCCTCATCCCCGACCGCACCGTCACCTCACCGTCCGGCGCACCGGCGGGCGCACCGGCGGGCGCACCGGGGTCACCGGGGTCGGCGCAGGGTCGCGAACGCCTTCCCGTCGATCGGGCCGTGGGCGCGGAGGCGGTCGACGGTGTGGCCTGTACCTCGAGGACGAAGGTGGCGCGGAGGTGGCACGGCCGCGTGGTACCGCGCGGGGGCGTCCGGCGGGCGGGCCCGGCGCGCGACCCAGGGGCCGGCGAAGTCGTTGAACCCGCGTGAGCACCTGCTCGCCCCGCCCCCTCGTCACCGCCACGCTGTCTGCCACCCGTGCGAGGACCGGGCCCCGGCCGACGACACACCGGCCGTGCGGAAGCAACAGGAAGGCGACTCGGCGGAGTTGCGCCCCTTGGGTGGGTGATTGCCCTATCGCGGTCGACCGGTTCGGCGATGAGGATTCGCGGACGGACACAAAGGTGGGGCGCGCATGGGCGGCGGCGACGACGGTGAGCGGAAGACGTGCGGGCGCTCCTCGTGGAGCACGACGCCGCGCTGCGCGAGGTCGATCCCGGCGAGACGGGGTCCGTCCTGCGGGCGGCATGCCAGGGCTTTTGCCCGGCGGGAGCGGCGGGCAGTCTCCTGGCGCTGTGCGCGGACCGGGAGAGATCCTCCCCGCGTTGTGGGACAACGCCTCGCCGGTCCTGGCGGCGGCGCTCCTCGCGCTGCAGGGCGCGCCGTCCCTGGCGGGAGGGCAGGGGGCCCGGATCCCGCGGGCGGCCCGGCGAGGCGATCGGCGACGACGAGGCCGAGGAGGTACGTCATGCAATCCTCCGGCTCGCGCTCACCCTGAACACCGTGCTCCCGGCCGCCGCCGACCGCGCCGGCGCAGTAGGCGACCGGGACGCGTGCCGCTAGGCCGCCCTGCTCGCCCACGAACCGTCCGACTGCTACGAAGGCCGTTTCCGCGGCCGGCGGGTGGGTCGACGCGGTCGGCCGGTTGTCTCCGGGAGCGTAGGCGTCACTCGGCGGCCGGTGGGTCGTTGTGCCCGTCCCGTCGTGGTGGTCCGGCGTCTCCCCGTCGCCGGGTCCCGCCGCGGCCCTGCGGTCCCTGCCCCGAGGCCGCGGGGTGGGCGGGCGCTTCGGTGCCGGCAGGCGTGACGCCGGCACCGACCGCGCCCGGGACACGATCGACGTCACCCCACCGAAGCTCGCGCCGCGCCTGCGAAACGTAGCCGCTGTGGGGGCGGACCGTCGATCGTCCAAAACCGGTGAGGGTGCTCGACGTACGAAGCCGGATCCACCGCGCCCCGGGCCCGCCGCCGCCGTCGTGCCGGCCAGCAGCGGCCCGAGACCGTACTCCCTCGAACGCCCACTGTCGTGCCGGCCGGTTCGGCCGGAAGAGCGATCACGCGCGCCGTCGGCTATGGTGCCCGTGCTCGGACGGGTCGAAGACCTGTGTCGGACGGGGGAGTTGGTGTACTCATGAGGCGTGTGGTGTTACTCGCCGTCGGTGTGGCGTCGAGCCTGGCAGTCGCGGGATGCGTTGATTCCGGCGGCGGGAGCCCGAAGGGCCCGGATGGCGGATCCGCCGCAACGGCGGCCGCTTCGGGCGGTGCGGGGCGCCGGTCCACGGCGGCCGCGTTTCCCGGGGAACCACCGGCGGGCGTACGCGGCGCACCGCTCTGGTCGGCGCAACTGACCGGCCGAGGAGCGAGCGCCGCACCCCTCGGCGCGAGCGTCGCCTTGATCACGCCGCACGGAGACGGCGGGGACGGCAGTGGTGTGGAGTTCCGCGACGCGGCGACCGGCGCGAGTCACGCGAGCGTCGAAGTTCCCGGCAAGCCGGTCGCGGGCACCTGGCACGGCCGTCCCGCGCTGGTGAGCGAGAGCGTGAAGAAGACTCCCTCCGACGGGATCTCGCCGGCGAAGACGGCCTGGGTGGTCGACGTCTTCGACGAAAAGGGGCAGCGCATCGCCCACAAGGAATACCCGGGCCAGGACAAGCCCTTCATCGTCGACGGCAGGCGCATCGTCACCGAGCACGGCAGGGGAAGCGACGCCGGGGCCTTGGTGATCAGCGACGCCGGCAGCGACGCTCCCGGCTGGCGGATCCCCTGCCAGGACCGGGTCTGCATGGACGAGAGCGCCACCGTCGCCTCCGGGGTGATCGTCCACCGGCGCCGCGACTCCAAGTCCGTGGACCTGCACAGAGCGGAAACCCTGGCCGGGTTCGATCCCGCCACCGGGGCCACCCTGTGGACGCCGCAGAACCTCGCCCGGCCGGCCGGCGCAGCCGCCACCGTTGATCCCGAACTCGTCGAACAGGACGGCGACAAGCTGGTCATCGCCTGGTACGACTACGGCGCAACGCAGTCCCACGCCATCGCCTACAGTGTCAACGACCCCGCCACCGGCAGGCTGCTGTCGACCGGCCCGACGCTCTCGGGCACGCACAAGTCCGGGCTCTCCAACCCTCAGGGATCCGTCGTCGTGGTCGCGACGACGAACACCACCGCCGCCTGGGAGACCGACACCGGGAAACTGCTGTGGCAGCAGGCCAAGGACGAGGTCCGCCTGACCCCGGTCACCGTCGTGGGCCCGGTCCTGTACTCCGGCAAGAACCCCTCGATGGCCGTTGACCTCCGCACCAAAGCAGTCCTCCAACGCACCGTCTCGGACATGCCCCTACCAGTGGGCACCGGCCACGCCGTGATCACCCGCAACCCCGGAGTCGCATACGTCTTCGCCACCCGACAAAACTGACCGGTACGCACGGCTGCACACCGAGAGCGGCGGGTGGTCGAGCGCGGCGTCGGCACCCCTGACCGGACGCAGGAGATGATGGCCGGGCAGCGCCACGCGAACCGGATGGACGAAGTCGACAGGCAGCCACGTCATGAGCCGGAGGCCGGCAGCCGACGGGCCGCCGCCCCACACCCGGTTGCACCCCAAGGACAAAGGACGTCTGGCGGACGGTTTCCGCGATGGGGCATCAGCGCGTCGCGAGGCCGCATTCGTAGGCGAATACCACGGCCTGGACGCGGTCGCGGAGGTCGAGCTTGGTGAGTACACGTCCGATGTGGGTCTTGACGGTGGTCTCGCCGAGGTGGAGGGCGGCGGCGATCTCGCGGTTGCTGAGGCCGCGGGCGACCAGGCCGAGGACTTCGCGTTCGCGGTCGGTCAGCAGGTCGAGGCGTTCGCGGCCGACCGGTGGGCTGCTGCCGGTGACGTAGCGGTCGATCAGGCGCCGGGTGACGGAGTGGGAGACGAAGGTGTCGCCGCGCAGTACGCCGCGTATCGCCACGAGCATTTCGTCGGCGGGTGCGTCCTTGACCAGGAAGCCGCTCGCGCCTTCGCGCAGGGCTGCGTACGCGTACTCGTCGAGGTCGAAGGTCGTGATGACCAGGACGCGCACGCCGGGCAGTTCGCGGACGATACGACCGGTGGCCGCGACGCCGTCCAGTACGGGCATGCGCACATCCATGAGCACGAGGTCCGGGCGCAGCGCCGCGGCGAGTTCCACGGCGCGGCCGCCGTCTGCGGCCTCGCCGACGACCGTCAGGTCATCCTGGCTGTCCACCACCATGCGCAGACCGACGCGCATCAGTTCTTGGTCGTCGCAGAGCAGGACGCGTGCCGGGGACGGTTCGCCGGAGCGGATCTCGGCGTCGAGGGGGCCGGTCATCGTGCGACCGCCGCATCCTGGATCGGGGCGTGGTGGAACGCCGAGTCGGGGAGGCGGAGTTCCGCACGGACGCGGTATCCGCCCTCTGGGGTCGTGCCCGCGTACACGGTGCCGTGGAAGAGCGCTGCGCGGGCCCGCATGCCGGCCAGGCCGTGCCCTGCCACCGCGGTATGGGCGGGGCCGCTCACGAGGGTTTCGTGCGTTTCGTCGACACGCTCTGCCGCCCGGGGGCGATGGCCGGCGGTGTTGACGACCTCGACCTGCGCCACCCTTCCGGGGCCCGGGTCACCGAAGTCCACACGGACATGCGCCGACGCGTCCGGGGCCGCGTGCTTGAGGAAGTTGGTCAAGGCCTCCTGGACGATGCGGAAGACCTGTAGGCCGGCGCTGGCCGGGAAGGCGTCCGGGCTGCCGTGCAACGTCAGCCGTACCGGGCGCTGCTCGGTGCCGGCTTGCTCGACCAGGCCGCGCAGGTCCTGGACGGTGGGCTGGGGCTCGCGCTCGGCCACCACGCGGAGCAGGCGGCGCAGATCGTCCAGGGCGGCGCGGCCGGTCGCCGAGATCGTGTCGAGGGTGCGGCCGACCACCTGCGGTTCCTTGTGCCGGGCCAGCCGGGCGCCTTCGGCGTGCACGACCATCACGCTCACGCTGTGGGCCAGGACGTCGTGCAACTCGTGGGCGATGCGCGCCCGTTCCTCGGCCGCGGCGGCGCGGGCGTGGGCCCGGCGCTCGGACTCGGCGTGCGCGGCGCGCTCCACGACCTCGGCCAGGTAGGCGCGGCGGGCCAAGACGTACTCGGCGAGCATCCACGAGCTGCCGAACATCAGCGCGACCAGCAGCGCGACGTTGGACCAGTTCACGGACTCGTCCAGGTACCAGGTCAGCGCGTACGCGGTGAACCATGCCGCGACCGCGAGGCACATCGCGGCGGCGGCACGCCGATGGCCGCGGACCACCAGCGTGTAGATCGCGACGAACAGTACGGCGTCGCACAGTCGCGGCTCGCCGCGCCATGGGTGGACGGCGTACTGCAGCCACGCCACCGCCACGACCCAGGCGGCGAAGGCGCGCGGGAACCGGCGGCGGACGAGCAGCGGCAGGAGCAGCGCCGCGGTGAACGTGACCTGCACCCACACCGGGCGCCAACCCGGTCCGTGCAGCCGGTCGTTGGGCGAGGCCAGGACGACGATCAGCACGGCGTCGACCGGCCACCGGTGGTGGCGCAGCCACGGAATCAATCGATGGAGGCGGGGCACGCTCCCCAGGCTAGGTTTCGGCCCCGTCCCGGCGCCTCGTACCGGGGAGGGGGATGGCGGCGGCACCTCAGGATGACGGTCCGGTCCGCGAGGAGGACACCGCGGTGTCCTGCGGGACGATCATCCGCGACTCACCGGGGGACGTGCGGCGACGGCCCGCGTTCCTAGCTTTTCGGCATGTTCTTCCGAGAGTTCCTCCGCCACCCTCTCCGTACCGGCGCCGTCGCGGCGAGCTCGCACGGTCTGGCCGACTGCCTCACCGACGGCATCGGGCTCGGCGACGCCTCGCTTGTCGTCGAGTTGGGGCCCGGCACCGGCGCGGTCACCGATGCGCTGCTGGCCCGCATGCGGCCCGGTGCGCACCTCGTCGCGATCGAGGTGAACCCGCACCTTGCCGCCGGCCTTCGGGGCCGGTTGGCCCGACGCGCCGCGCTGGTGGCGGCCGGCGCCGGGGCGGCTCTCCCGGACGCCCGGGTGGACGTGGACGTCGTCGACGGGTCGGCCGCGGACCTGTCGCGGCTGGTCCCGTCCGGCGGGGTGGACGCCGTCGTCTCGGGCCTGCCCTGGGCGGTGATGCCGGTCGGCGTCCGCCGGGAGATCCTCGACGCGGTCACCGGCGCGCTGACACCGGGGGGGTGGATGACGACGTTCGCGTACGGGCACGCCGCCTGGATGCCGACGGCACGCCGCTTCGCCGACGAACTCTCCGATGCCTTCGGCACCGTCGAACGCACCCGGACCGTGTGGCGGAACCTTCCGCCCGCCTTCGTCTACCGGGCCAAGACGGCGTAGGCGGCGTACCTTCCTCCCGCCGCAAGGCGATGTTCGCCGCGCTGCCACCGGGATTCGGCCGGCGCCGTGGGTCGGCGTCTCGCCGCCCGCGTCGACGACCCGGGCGGGCGGGTGTAGCAGGCGCTGTCGCTGCCCTCGTCAAGGACACCGCCGGTGGTGGCCATCCACTGAACATCCCACCCGCCGCAGGAGTGAAGCTCAGCAGTTCGTCGGATGTCTTTCGACAGGCTTGATGTAGCGGTGGCAGGGGACGAGGACGGGGTCCGCGGCGCCGTCCGCCGGATAGGCGAACGGGCCTTCGTCGGTCGAGCCGTTGCGTGCGTAGAACCTGCGGGCCCGGGCGTTGCCGCCCACGACGGCCAACCACGCCCGACACGGGTGCGGCACCCGAGGCACCGATTCCCAGTGATGATCCCAGCGCGACGGCTGCCGACGTCCGGCGTATGCGCATTGATTCCCGACTCCCTGCGATTGTGGGTGCCGTCATCGAAATAACGGACGCCGACGGCGTGTGTCCAGATTGCCGGGGAGCCCGAGCACTCGCCTTGTACGAAGGCGCACTCTCCAAGCAAAGCCGGCCAACGCGTCCGGCAGCCGCCCCGACATTCGGGCGGCCGCACCGCGACGACGGCGATCGACATGAGGGGTTGCCGCTTCGTCCCCACCCGCTGCCTGATCACCCGTGGCGGTTCGCTCTCGGCGTCGGCGTGCCGAGCACGACTGGCCCGCCCGATGCCGCCGCATCGATCTGGCCGATCCTGGATTCCGCACCGGCGAGGCTGACGCGGAGTCCCTCGATCTCGCCGCGCCGGCCTTCGCGCTCGGCTTCGGCGATCCGGTCGAGCAGGTTGTCGCGGATCTCCACGAGCCGGCCGCGCTGCGCGGGGTCGGGGCGCAGCGGGGAGCAGCGGACGCAGACGTGTCGGCCGCCCATGGCAGGTCATCGCCCCCGCGCCTGTTCCGCAGAGCGAGTTCCCCAACGATCCCAGCGTCGCCGCCTGCCACAGCGTTGCCGAGTTCGTCACCTGCGCGGAGTCCTACCGTCCCAATGACGGCATCCGGAGCTGGATCCATGACTATGTCCCGGGCTCAGCCTCGGTATTGCTCGGGGGCAACGCCTTTGAGGAGCACCCGCGGTAGACGAATGAGTCCGATGTGATCAATCGTTGTCGTTGAGGTTGAGGCCGTGGTTGAGGTGGGCATGGAATGTGGGCCTGGCGCCGGTCGGACCGCTCAGGACGAATTCGTAGGCGGCGTCGTCGGGGTCGTCGGGGTGCAATCGGTGTCCGTGGACTTCCACTTCGTACCAGCCGGGTGGTACGGAAATGCGCCGATGCCGGGGATGGTCGGGCGTCCACTTCGTGAGGTAGCCCAGGCCGCACAGCAGCAGTTCTCCCGACCGGACGTGCAGAACCCACCCGGCGGATGTCACCTTGGGGTCCTGCCACGGTGAAGGGCTGCGGGCGTGGCGTACGAGCACGGTGTAGAAGCCGGGATCGATGTTCTGCGCGGGAATCGCGATGCCGTCCCGTACGACCCGATCGCCCTGCTCACTCGTGCTGAACAACTGCAGCAGATTCCTGCCGACAGGGCTGCCGACACCGAGATCGTCGAGCCCTGTGGCATCCAGCAGCACGAAGCCGAAGAGCTCGGGAAAGCATCCTTCGAACCGCTCGCTGGGAAATGTCATGGCCGCACGGTAACGGGTTGCGCCTGCACGCAGCTTCCCGCGGAGCGGGGTAGCCGCGTTGCGGTTGGCTGTGCGTCCACCTTGCCAACGCGACGTCCGAATGTCGCCAGACTCCCGACTGGAGACCCACGAGCATCGACATGTCCACGAACGCAACACAGAGACGAGCGAACATGACTGCGGTGCTTCAAGGCAAGGTTGCATTCGTGACCGGCGGTAGCAGGGGGATCGGCGAGGCGGTCGCGCTCAGGCTGGCCGAGGACGGAGCCGATGTCGCGCTGACCTATCAGCACAATGCCGAGCGCGCGGCGGACGTGGTGGATCGGATCAAGGCACTGGGCCGCCGGGCCTGGGCGGTACGGTCCGACAGCGCGGACCCGGCGGCGGTGCGCGAGGCGGTGGATCGGGCCGCTGCCGAGTTCGGTCGGCTCGACATACTGGTCAACAACGCGGGCATCGGCGTCCTGGGCCCTGTCGAGGAACTGTCGCAGGCGGACATCGACCGGGTCCTGAACGTCAACGTGCGGGCGCCCTTCGTCGCGTCCCAGGCCGCGATCCGGCACATGGCTGAAGGAGGCCGGATCATCAACATCGGCAGCTGCATGGCCGAACGCTCCGCGTTCTCAGGCGGTTCCCTGTACTCGACGAGCAAGACCGCCCTGATCGGCCTGACGAAATCGTTCGCCCGCGAGTTGGGCCCCAGAGGAATCACCGCCAACCTGATCCACCCCGGGCCCATCGAGACCGACATGAACCCCTCCGACGGCCCGGGCGCCGACACCCAGAAGGACCTCACCGCCCTCGGACACTACGGACAGCCCTCGGACGTCGCCGCGACCGTCGCCCACCTCGCGGGCGAGGGCGGCCGGTACATCACCGGCGCCGCCATCGCCGTGGACGGAGGCTTCGCCGCCTGAGCATCGGTGGCCGGCCGCACCACGCCGCCGCCGGCCACCCCCGAACGGCCGCTACGCCGGCCCGCTGATGCTCGACGCGCCGCGCGCACGGCGGACCGGCACGACATCGACCGCTGCTCACCCGATCAGGCAAACGCGCCGCCCCTGCCCCGCCCCGGCCTCGTGTCTCCACCGGGGGCGTCCGCCCCGGCGGAAGCCCGTCTCGCTGCGGACGCGTGCGCGTTCCCGGGGTCCAGTAGTAGGCGTACAGCCGTCGGCGCCGAGAATGGTCTCGTTGGCTCGCCCAGCCCTCTTGCGCCGAGGGGACGCTGAGCACTTTCGTGCGGTGGGGCGGCATCGGGATCACTCGGCGTTTCCATCCCGGGTCTGCGCAAGCAACCGAACCATGACGTCGTCGGAGCCGTTCTCGGCCTGCCAGGCCAAGTCGTCCGGCACGCGATCGCCGTCGAGGACTTGCCGGGCGAACCGTTCCATCGACTCGGCGCTGGTGCCGCTGCCCGCACCGGTGATCCGGGCGGGGGCAGGGCCGGCGCGGGCCGACGAGGTGGGCGTCGGTGGGTGCGCCGGCTTCCTCGGCTTCGGCGAGGGCCGGTACAGGGAGGCGATCGCGGGGTGCTTTCCCGCGTTCTTCCCGACCTTGATCGGCACGGTGTCCACGTCCCGCTCCGTGGCCGCGGCCCACCGCAGGAACATCTCCGGGAACGGACGCCGCCAACACCGCGCGTCACGTGCTCGCCCCACCGTCGCCGTCCCCCGAACCGGCGAAACACCGGTGGGCAACAAGGACTTCGATGCGGATCGCCCCAGTCCGTTGACTGTCCGCATCTTCCGGAACCGGCGGACGAACACTGGTACCCGAAGGTCGAAGCGACGGTCGACGAGAGCAACTGCGTCGCCGGCGCTCGAACCGTTGCGCCCGAGGCGAAGAGGAGGTTCGGTTCGCCCGCCCGTTGTTATCAAACGGGTCGACCCGTAAGGTAAGACCATGAGTTCCTCTTCCTCCCCCAAGGGGCGTCCCAGGGATCCCCGTTCGCACGCGGCGATCATCGGCGCGACCGGGGCTCTGGTGGTCGAGGTCGGCTACGCGGCGACCTCGATCGGGGCCGTGGCAGCACGTGCCGGGGTCGGCAAGGACAGCATTTATCGGCGGTGGTCGGGGAAGGCGGAACTGGTCTTCGAGGCCGTGTTCACCACCACCGACGACGCCCCGATCCCGAACACCGGCACACTCACCGGGGACCTGACCGAGCTGCTCGAATCCCTGATCGACGAGTTCCGCACTCCGGCCGGCAGCGCGGCGCTGCCGGGGCTGCTCGCCGACTTCGCCGCCGATCCGGTCCTGAGGACACGTATCCGCACGGATTTCCTGGCTCCGTCCAAGGACCGACTGGCGGTCGTCTTCGACCGGGCCGCGCAGCGCGGCGAGATCGCCACCGACACGCCGGTCGACCTGGTCCTGGACACGTTGGCCGGAGCGGTGTTCTTCCATGTCGCGCTGGTCGGCGAATCCCCGACGCCCCGGCTGGCCGGCCAACTGGCCGCGATGATCTCGCGCGGCATTGAGATCCGATGAACACCCGCCCCACACCGGAGGTTTCCGTGTCAAGCACCGCCATCATCACCCCCACGACCGCGGCCGGCCGCCGTTGGCCGCTGTGGACCGCCGCCGCCCTTGCCGCGGGCATCACCGGACTTCACCTGTTCGGCACCTCCGAATTCGTCGACCCCCTACTCGGCGCCGACGACCTCGACGACTCCGTCATCCAGCTCTTCCGCGCGCTGTGGCACCTGTGCTCACTGCTGCTCGCCGCCCTCGCGGTCGCCCTGGCCTGGGCCGCACGCGCCGAACGAACGGCCGCACGGCCGGTTCTGGCTCTCGCCTGGTTCATCGCCGCCGCGTTCACCTGCGTGTTCTTCACCGTCAATGTGGCAGCCTTCGGCGGCGCGGTGTTCACCCTGCCCCAGTGGACTTTGTTCGTACCGCTGCTCGTACTCATACCGCTGTCCCGCTGACCGGGCCGCCGGAACGGCACACGTCGCCGGGGGCGCATCAAGCACGACCCCACAGGCAAGGATCCACAGCGGCAACCTGCCCGACCCCGGGGCGAGTCGGGCGAGTCGGGCCAGCGGAGCGAGGAACATGTGGACGTACGCACGCCCGGCGGACCGCCTTTCACCGCCTCGCCCGCTGCTCCGAGCAGCGCACCGCAGTCGTCGACGCCTGCTTCGACCACCCACGCCGCGACTCCATCATCACCGTCCGACGTCTGATCCGCCGGGCGTGGACCACTCACCGCCGGCGCACCCGGCCCCAAGGCGCCGGCACTCCCCCGGGCGGCCGGCCTGCGCGCGGCGGACACCGGGGCGCGCCGTGCGGGAATACGGTCAGCGGCATGCCGGCACCGCGACCTCACAGCCGAAGGTCACCGCCGGCCGGCCGGCCGTCCGGCGCCACCGCCACGCTGCTCACCGTCATGGGAAACACCGACTCCCCCTCGGCGCCGACGACCTCGACGACTTCGTCATCCAGCTCTTCCGCGCGCTGTGGCACCCGTGCTCACTGCTGCTCGCCGCCCTCGCGGTCGCCTTGGCCTGGGCCGCACGCGCCGAACGAACGGCCGCACAACCGGGATGCCGGATCGCCGGTGGGCCGCGGGTCTCGCCTGTGCATCTTGCCGGGACGAACTCGCGGCCGGGGAGCGGGGCTTCGCCGGGCCCTCCGCGGTGCTGACCGGCGGGGCGGCCGGAATCGGGTTGGCGACCGCTGCATGCTGGTCGCGCGGTGCGCGGATGGCCGGCATTGTCGGCATGTCGGCGTTCGCTGCGGACCTGACCGATGCCGCGTCGGTCGTCGAGACCCGGGGTGGTGCGTCCGCGCTGCCGGGTGGGCATCGACGTCTTGGTGAACAACGCGGGGTCGACCGCCATCGGGACGAGCGCTGGAGTCGACACCCCCGTGGTCGACGCTCACGCGATCCGGCGCTCGTCGTCCCCGGCCGGTCGTCGGACCGCGCCCCCTTCCCGGAGATACGGCGTGTGACCGAGTTCCGGACGCCACCGGGCGCCGGCGTGGCGGGTGAGGGCCCGAGTGAGCTCGTCGTACTCCCGTTCGGTCAACGGGCCCAGGATGCACAGGGGGATGCGGCCCACCGTGCCGGAAGCAGCCTTGTCGGGGTAGAACCAGCCCGCGGGACGTAGGGGAGTGCCACCGGCGTCATCGACGAAGTGGACGTACAGTCCGCGATAGGCGTACGGCACGGGGGCGACGACGACCTCCGCGGTGACCGTCTCGACCTGGTCCCAGGTGACGGTGCGGCGGAAGCCGTCGGTGGTGACGATGCCCTGGGGGCCGACGTGGAGGGACCAGGGCGCCCTGTTCGGGAGCGCGTGCCGGTGTCGTCCGTTCGCGCGCACCCCCATCTGCAGAAGGATGAGGCTGATGAATAGCCAGATTGCGGCCAGGATCCCCACCGCGTTCGGGATCAACCAGATGTAGGAGTCTTCGCCGTCGTCGAAGCCGCCCGTGACGCTCACGCCGAAGAAGGAGGCCACCGCGACCGCCAAGGTGATCACGACACGAAGCACGGCGGACTGGGAGGTGTCAAACCTCGAAGGTGCGTAGTCGGTGATCGGTTCCCGGCCGGTCCAGGAGATGTCGAAGGCGCCGTCGTGAGCCGGCGGGCGTTGTGTGTGCGGTGGGGTCGTTTTCGGGGATCGTGGGGCAGTGACGGTGGTCGCGGCGGACGTGCCGGGGGCGGCGGAGGCGGTGCCGAGTCGGCCGAGGCGTTCGTGGACCTCTTCCGCGCTCTGGGGGCGCCGGTCGGGTTCGCGTTCCAGGAGTGCGGCGACCAGTTCCGTCAGGGCGGGTGGCAGGCCGGGGCGGAGGGTGTCCAGGTGTGGGGCGTCCTCGGTGAGCTTGCGTTGCATGATCGCGAAGCTGGTGTGGCCGGTGAACGGTGGTCGGCCGGCGAGCAGGGCGAACAGCACGCTGCCGAGGGCGTACAGGTCGGAGCGGGCGTCGCCGCGTTCGGCGAGGAACTGCTCGGGCGCGCCGTACTGCGGGGTGCCGGCGGGGGCGAGTTGGGAGGAGGCCGCGAGGGTGAAGGCGGCCTGGAGAAAGCCGGCGATGCCGAAGTCGACGACCTTCACGGCGCCGTCGGGGGTGATCATCACGTTGTGCGGCTTGATGTCGTAGTGGACGACGCCGGCCCGGTGCGCGGCGGCCAGTGCCGCGCAGATCTCGCGCGCGATGGCGAGCGCGCGGTCCGTATCCACGGGTTCCCCGTCGCGCATGTGCGCGGCGAGGTCGGCTCCCTCGACGCGTTCCATCACCAGGAACCACAGGTCCTCGTGGATCCCCCGGTCGTACAGGGCGACCACGTTCGGATGGTTGATCTGCGCGGCGGCCACCGCCTCGCGTTCGAACCGGCGCGGCAGGTCCGCGTGCACCGCCTCGTCCAGGACCAGCATCTTGACCGCCACGTCCCGGTGCAGCACCCGGTCCCGCGCCGCCCACACCTCACCCATCCCGCCGCGGCCGAGCCGTTTCAGCAACTCGTAACGCCCCGCGACCAGTTCCCCGCGTTCCACCCGTCACCCCCGATGACAAAGGCCACACCGACTCGTAGGGTACGGCTCACCGCCCGGCCGCAAGGAGACCTCGGGCCCCGCGATACCGGCCTCTTCCTCCCCCGCGCAAAACAGTCGGACCCGACCGCGGAAGCGGCGGCCGCCGCCTGGGACGCGGCGGCAAACACCGGCGCGGCCGAGCCGCCCAACAGCGGCGCGGTGTCGACAGCCGCGATCGCGATCGCACGACGAATACGCGTGGATCTCTCCTTCGGTAGGAACACCGAGTTCGTGCCTTGCCTTGTCCTTCTCGCCTACGAACGCGGAACGGCATCCGCCCTGAAATCCGAGGGCTGGGCCCCGAGGCGACCGAATTCACCCGCTTGTCACCGCGAGTACCTTGTTGCGGGTCACCGCGTGTTCCGAACACGTTGCCGCGAATCGTCAGGGGCGCGGGACGGGAGGCTTCATGCCTTGCGCCTGGGTAAAGCCTCTTCGGTCGCACCGATCGCGACAACAACTTTCGGGCGTGACCGAATATCACCGGCCGCCGGGCTGCGGCGGCGGGTAAACCGACAATGGGGGGCACATGTTACGTATTCACTTCACGGCTCGGGATCTGACGGGGGTGGCGTTCGCTCACCACCGCGCGCTTCCGATCAGCGAGGCGGTGATGAGTCTGCAAGTCCTGCGCCGGGGCTCCGTCCCGCTCTTCCGTGCCTGGCGGAGTCACGTGCTGGAACGGCTGCCTCCTCGCGCGTCGTTGCTCGGGTCGTTGGTCCCGGCTGTCGGCTGGGTACCGGACTTCCTCACCCCCAGCGCGCCGGCGTTCCCCGGCACGGGGGTCTTCGAGGCGATACGGGCCACGCCACGCGAGCGCCTCGCAACCGATGTACAACGCCTGTCATCGCACCGCCGCCCGCCCGCGTGGGTGCGGCAACTGGCCGACGGAGACCGAGACACCCTGGACACGGTGGCCGACACCCTGGCGGCCTATCACGACATCGCCGTAACGCCCTTCGCCGACCGCATGCGCGCCGTCTTGGACGCCGACCGAGCCCGGCGTATCGACATCATGGCACGCGCCGGGATCGGCGCTTTGCTGGCCGGACTGCATCCGCACGCGCACTGGCGCGAACCGGTACTGGAGCTTCCCGGTCTTCCTGGAGAGGGTGACGTCGACTTCCATCTGGAGGGTCGCGGGCTCCTCCTGTGCGGGCACGTCTTCTGCGGCCCACGCCCTCGGGCACTACTCAACGACGTCGACACCCCCGTACTGATCTACCCGCCGCTCCGGGATCCACGGACGAACGACCTCGTCCGCGAACCGGCTCCTGCGCACGCAGCGAAGAGCCTGGCGACGCTCCTGGGCCGCACACGCGCGGCCGTCCTGCAGGCGCTCGCAGACCCGGGCGGTCACACCACCACACAATTGGCCCGACACCTGGGAATCTCCAACGCGTCGGCCTCCCAACACGCCGCCGCGCTCCGGGCCACCGGCCTGGTCACCAGCCTCCGCCAAGCCAACACGGTTCTGCACACCACCACCGCCCTGGGAACCAGCCTCCTGTCGGCCCCGCAGAACTCGTCCGCGTGAACCGACTCGTCGACGACGCGGGTTGTGGGATGCGCGGGTCCTCGATCTCAGGTCTTCCGGACGACATCAGGCTCCCGGCGCGGCAGCTTCCAAACACAGTCCGGGGAACCTCCGTTGAGCGGACGGAAGGGATCTCCAAGCACGGCCCGGCCCTTCCCAGCGGCTTCAGTCGCTGGGCGCCGCCGCGAGTTCGCGCTCCACCGGCTCGTCGGAGCCGGGAGACGCCGAGTACTACGCGTGGTGGCGGCCGAGGCAGTCGTCTCCTCGGCGGCCGGCGTCATCCTCGGCACCCGCCGTCGGCGCCTTGACCCTGGTGCCCCTGGACATCAGCGTCCTGGGCGCATCGCTCCCGGCCCGGGTCGCCCGCCGTATCGTTCGCCGTGGCCGGTGGCGCCCTGGCACTGACCCTCCCCTCGCGACTCTCCTGCCTGCGGTAGCACTGCCGCGTGGCAACCCCGGCGCGCCCGAAACGGCCACAGACCAGCATCCGGGCGGTTGCCGGTCCCCCGGTCGCCGATCGGCGGCAGACGGCAGACCGCAGACGGCAGACCGCAGACGGCAGACGGCAGACGGCAGGCAGGAGGCAACAGGCAACAGGCAGGCCGATCGTTTCCGACACGAAGCGACACGGTAACGACGCGCGTACGGCGCCGGGTGTCACGCCGGGGTTCGGCGGGGCCGGGATCGCCGGGCAGAGCGTGTGATGCTCCGGGCGTCGGCCGGTGGTCAGCACGTCGTGCGACGCGGCGCCGACCGCCGATCGGAATCGATCGGCCGCGTTCCCCGCACCGGCTACGTGCGGATCCGCGTGACCACCGCGTGCGGACACGCACCAGGCTACGTGCGTCTACCTGGTCATTCGGGCGGTTTGGGCGCGGGTGGGGATGCGTGTTTCGCGGGTGGTGTTGACGGCGGCGTCGCTGCTCCCCGGACCGATCGCGGGAGGTGGTGCGGCCGACAGGTTCTTGTCCACCGCCCGCATGCCGATGGCGGCAACGTGGTGGGCGGGCGTCGGGGACGAAAAGGTCGCGCTCTTCGCGCCCGGTGCCGGGGCCCCCGGTTCGACCCTGTTGACTTCGGCCGGTGCGTTCGAAACGCGGCCCGCCACCGGGGCGCCGTCGGCATGCCGGGCACCTGTCTTCGCCCTCGCTCCGACTACGGGCACCGGACGACCACCCGCGGTCCTGTCGGGCAACTCCCCGGACTGTGCCACGGATTGCCCCTGCCCACGTTGGGCGTACATCCGTGCCACGCCGCCGGCGACGCCCTCCGCGCGTGCGGGCAGGTAGTCGTCGCGCCGGGCGACGAACACCTCGGTCGTCTTGTCGAGGAATTCGGCGGTCGCCTCGATCATCCACCGCGCAACCCAGGTTTCCGCGGCCAGTTGCGGCTCAGAGGCGCGCTCACGGACTCGCCAGGACGGATCGCGAGACATGCACTCGGCCTCGACGTACATCTCGATGGCGTACCGGAGCGGGCGGACGTCCTTCGCATGTTCGGGCCGCCTGGCCGCGCCTACGGCCACCTCCAACAGCTGCCAGGCCATGGGATGGGCGCCCGCGTCGTCCATGGGCACTTGGTCGGCGATTCCCCGCGCTCCCCGGGCGAGTTGATCAGCGAGGACCACTGCGGGCGGGTCGGATTCCAGCGTGGGTACATCGGCGCGGTCCGGGACGGTGGACACGTGGTCCGGCAGGAACCTGAGGATATCGACCACGCTCGCCGGACGGCCCGAGGCGACCTCGACACCCGCGGCACGCTCCGCGGCGGCCCCCACCTGCTTCGCGAGTTCCTGGTGGACCACCGACAGAAGTCGTCTGCTTCTTCGTCGGGTTTCTTCGAAGTAGGCGGTCGGCCCGTGCACGCCGTTGTCCAACGACCTTGCCATCGCTATCTCGCCGAGAACGGACATATACCCTTGAAGAGCGTGGCCGAGTTCCTCCGCCAACGACTGCGCGTGGTCGTCCTCTGTCACGGGCGTCCCTTGACGAACGGCGATAGGGAGTAGGCAAGTTACCAGTCGGCCGGCGGGCGTGAAAAGTGGCCGGGACATCGCGCGCGATGCCGGCCCGACGCGGACGGAGCGGATTCCGCACCACGGCGGACCCCGATTTCCGGTGGCCCGATCGCGGGACGACATCGCTCCCGTGACGGCACGCCACGCGCCGCCGGTCGCCGCCCCGGCAGGGTACGGGCAGCGGGACCGTCGGGCGTGCTCAGGCGTTTCCCAGCGGATGGAAACGAACTGTGTCGTCTCGTTTGGTGGTTTCACGAGTTCGCCGTCGGCGGTCGGGGTGGGGTGAGGGTTGGGGTTGGGGGTGGGGGCGGGGGCGGGCCGCCATCGGTGATTCGGCGGCGCAGCACTGCCCTGGGGTCGGTGCCGCGGTGTCACCCCCTCGGGGGTCGGGACCGATATAGATCGCGAGCCTCGCCATGTTCGTCCCACCGGACGCAACGCCGCCGGCCCAGACCGGAGAGCTTCGCCACCGGACACCGTCACCGACCACCACGCAACCACCCCCACCCGGGGCCCCGCGCCGGTGCGCCGCCGCGGCCCTGCCCGCCCGGGAGTGCCGGGTCTCCGACGCCCGCCGATTCGCCCGCGCCCTCCTGGCCTCCTGGGGTGTGACCGGAGACGACCTGGACTCCGCCGTCCTGATCGTCGGCGAACCGGCCGCCAACGCCGCCCGGCACGGCCGCGCCGACATGGCGATCATCCTGGTCCTGACCGACCGTGTCCTGAGCGTCGGGGTCGTCGACTCCGGCGAGCCGAACGAGCGCCCTCCCCCCATGCGCCGACGGCGAACCCGGTCGAGGCCTGGCCATCGTGGAACACCTCGCCGAAAGCGTCGACATCCGAGAGGAACCGCGCCACCACACCACACACGTCACCCTGCGCCTCGTGTGATTCGGATACGCGTCGAGCCGACCCCGCCCGACACGAGGAAGCGGGCGTCGTGCGGTGTCCACCAGGGTTTCGGCCCTGTCGTCTTCCTCGAACCAGGCATCCGTCGCCGACGACACCGGCTGGGTCGGCGGGCCGCACTCGCCGAAGCAGACGGATCGTCCGGCGCCCTCCGGGTCGGGCAACGTACGTCGTCGCTCTCGTCCACGACGGGAGAGGCAACGCGTCGGGGACGGGTGCGTCGTTCGGGGCTCCGACGAACGTCCGTGTTCGGATGGTCATGGAGGCGAACTGTTGGGACCGGCAACTTCGCACACCAGCCCCGACTTTGAACCGGTCCTGCGGTCAGCCCGCCGTCCACGGGTGGAGTTTGTCGGGGTTGCGCACCGCCCAGATGCGCGTGATCCGGTCGTCCGCGACGTCGAACGCGTACACCGCCACGATGACGCCCTCGTGCTCGATCACCAGTCCGGCTCGACCGTTGACCGTGCGCTCCAGGACCATCAGGCCGCCGGATGCCCGGACGGCGAGGTCCGCGAGGTACCGCGCGATCCCCTCGCCGCCCTCGATCGGGCGGAGTGCGGCGGCGACCACGCCGCCCCCGTCCACCGTGAAGGTGGCGCCGGGGGCGAGGAGGCCGACAAGGGCATTGATGTCCTGTGCGTCCCACGCCCGCTTGAAGTCCGCGACGAGGCCCGCCTGGTGGGCCGCCGGAACCTCGGGGGGCCGGGAGGTTCGTACACGGCGCCGGGCGGAGGAGGCCAGTTCGCGGCACGCCGCCGGGGTACGGCCGGTGATCACGGCGATCTCGGCGAACGAGAAGCCGAAGACGTCGTGCAGGATGAGCGCGACCCGCTGGGCCGGGGTCATGGATTCGAGGACGACGAGAAACGCCATGCTCACCGACTCGTCGAGCGTGACCCGGTCGGCCGGGTCCGCGGGGTCGGTCGCGGCGGTACCCGGGCGCCCGCTGATCCAGTCGGTCCGCTCGGGCAGCGGCTCCGGGATCCATTCGCCCACGTAGCGCTCGCGCCGCACACGTGCCGAGCCGAGGAGGTCCAGGCACACGCGGCTGGCGACCGTCGTCAGCCAGGCGCCGGGCGAGTCGATGGCGTCCTGCCGCTGTCGGGACATGGCGTACCAACGGGTGTAGGTCTCCTGGACCGCGTCCTCGGCCTCGGCCAGGGAACCGAGGAGCCGGTAGGCGAGACCGATCAGCCGCCGCCGCTCGCTGATGATCGCGCCCAAGCCCGCGTCCGACTCGTCGTGCCGTGATGCCGCGTGATCGGTCATGGTTTCGATGGCTCCCCAAGTTCGGATCGTCCCTCACCGGTCCGACGAGAGAGCACGTCCGATTGTCAGGTCCACGACTCCCCCTGACGTTCCGCGGGGCCGCGTCGTCGTACTGCTCACAGACACCACCGGCCCGGAGAGCCCGGGCAGGACACCTCGGGAGACAGCGATGACCAGGATCGGAATACTCATCGGCAGCACCCGCCCCGGCCGCAAGGGCGACCAGGTCGCCCGGTGGGTCCACGAGCGGGCGACCCGCCGCGGCGACGCCGAATTCGAGGTGATCGACCTGCTCGACCACCCGCTGCCGCACCTGGACGAGCCGCTGCCCGCGCTCGCCGGGCGCTATCGGCACGGGCACACCCGGGCATGGGCGGACACCATCGCCCGCTTCGACGGATTCGTCATGGTCACCCCGGAGTACAACGCCTCCATCCCCGGCGTCCTCAAGAACGCCATCGACTACCTGTACGCGGAGTGGACCCACAAGGCCGTCGGGTTCGTCTCCTACGGAGGTGGGGGCGGCACCCGCGCGGCCCGGCAGCTGCGGACACTGTGCGAGCTGCTCCACATGGGTGCCGTGACCCCGCAGGTCTCGCTGTCCCTGCACACCGACTTCGAGGACCACGCGACACTCACCCCGGGCGCCCACCACGTCAGCGCCCTGGACACACTGCTGGACCACGTCGTCGCCCACAGCACGGAAGGACGGACAGCCACACCCACACAGCGCGAGACGGACGAAGCCGCCATCCGCCACCACATCGGCCGGATCGTCGACGCGATCCGGGCCAAGAACCTCGAGGGCCTGAGGCGGCTCTACTCCGCGGACGTCGTGTCCTTCGACATCGATCCGCCGCTCCAGCACGTGGGGATCGACGCGAAACTCAAGAACTGGGCGAACGTGTTCACGTTCTTCTGGGAGGTGACCTACGAGCTGCGCCACCTGATGCCCACAGTGGGCGAAGACGTGGCGTTCACGCACGCCTTCGGTCGCCTCAGCGGCACACTGCCCGACGGGACGGCAATGGGCGGCATGTGGGTCCGGGTCACCTTCTGCTTCCGGAAGATCGACGGCGATTGGCTGATCACGCACGACCAGGTCTCCGTGCCGCTGGACATGCCGGGCGGCAGGGGGGTCGTCGACCTCGAACCGTGACGCCCGGGCGGGCCCGTCGACTCCCGGGCTGGACCGCGGGCAACCGCGCGAGTGGCCAACAGGGCCGGGGCCTCGAGTTGCGGATCGGTGTGCTCATTCCCCCACGGTCGAGCGCCTGACGACCAGGGTTGGTGCGATCACAGCGGTGGGCTCGTCGGCGGACCCTCCGATCGCACGCTCCACCAGGCGCACGGACTCCCGCCCAAGTCGTCGCAGGTCGACGCGCAGCGTCGTCAGCGGCGGGTCCACCAGGTCTGCGACGTCCAGGCCGTCGAAGCCGACGATCGCGCAGTCTTCGGGTATGTGAAGCCCCGCGGCCATCACGGCACGGGCGGCTCCGATGCCGGTGATGTCGTTGTACGTCATGATCGCGGTGATGTCCGGGTGCTCGGCCAGGAGTCTGCGGGCGCCTTCGGCCCCGGCTTCCACGGTCGATTCCGCGGCTGTCCCGAGGGCGATATCGAACTCGGCGTCCACCAGGTCGAGGAGGGTCGCGGCGCGTGGACTCGGCTCGCCCGGTGCGGACTGCTTGCGCACGTCAAGGAACCCGATCCTCGAGTGGCCTGTTTTGCGCAGGTGTCCCAGCGCCAAGCGCATCCCGTGGCGGAAATCGACGTCTACGCGGGCGAATCGCGGGCCGGTGATCCTGTAGTCCTCTCCACCGAACAGGACGAACGGCATATGGCATTGCTCGGCCCGCACCAACGACTCCCGGTGCTCCAGGTACCCGACGAACGCGTCGGCCTGCCGCTGGATCGCCGCCAGAGCCGAGCGCTCGCCCTCGACCGTCGACCGGGTGTGGTGCACGACCACTGTCCACCCGAGTTCGGCTGCGGAATCCACCACACTGTCGGCGACTTGGGGAAAGTACGGGTTCCGTAGATGGGGAACCAGTAGCCCGAGGGTGATGCCGGCGCCCGACACCATGCCGCGCGCGAACCTGTTGGGGCGGTAGCCCAGCCGTTGCGCGGCGTCGAGGACCCGCGCGCGCGTTTCGGGGTCGATCTCGCCCTTGTCGTTGATCGCGCGCGAAACCGTCTGTCGGGAGACGCTCGCAGCGCGTGCGACGTCCTCGATGGTGACGCGCGAACCGCCGGACTTCCAGCCGTGGTTCTGCATGTGGCCGTCCCCTCGCCCGACCATTGCCGCGCATCGCCGAATCCGAATCGTGTGCGCGATTCTAGCCGTTTGCCGTGTCCGCCCTTCGTGCGCTGTCCGCGGCGCCCCGGCATCCGCGCTCCGCGGACGAAGTGGTGGAGCAGTCTCGAGGGTTGACAGTGAAAACCGGGTGCATGGAGACTCGTGAACGTTCACGTGACCGTTCACGTGAACGTTCACGGACCGCCCGGCAGCTCTCGACGGAGGTCCAGCTTGGTCGCGTCTGCCGCCGTGCCGCCGACGCGTCAGCCTGGCCTGCGGGTCGGTATGCGTCGTCGGGATTCTCTAAGGAGATCTATGCGCAGCAGTGTCATCGTGCCCGTGTTCCAATCCCGGAACGTGCTGGCTCTCTTCCTGGAGTCGATGCGGCAGACGGTCGAGCCGGATACCCAGTTAATCGTTGTCAACGACGGCTCCGGTACGGAAGTAGGCGAGCAGATCGAGGAGTTCGGCCGGGCGATCAAGGCGGAGCGGGCCCATGCGATCACAGTGACGACGCTCCACAACGAGAACCCGCGCGGTTGCGGACAGGCCTTGAACCAAGGCCTTGCCCTCGCGGAGGGCGATCACATCTTCTTCGTCGACTCGGATCTGATCCTGGAACCGGGTTGGCAGTCCGGAATGCTGCGGACGCTGAGCGACAACCCCGACGCGGGCATGACCGCGGGCGTGCTGCTGTACCCGCAGACCGGCGGCGTGCAGCACTGCGGCATCTCGTTCGGAGAGACCCTCGGCAGACACCTCTACCTCAACGCCAGGCCTGCCGCTCTGCCGCAGGACCCGTACACCGTCCCGATGGCCGCATTCGCGCTCTTCGCCATGACCCGGCAAGTCCGGGACGAGGTGGGCCTGCTGGACGAGCGCTACTTCAACGGCTATGAGGACTTCGACTACCAGATGCGGGCGCGGCGGCTCGGCTACCGCACGATGATCGACCCGAGGGTCACCTCGTACCACTGGGAGCGGCGCAACGGGGTGCACCGCGACGGAAATCGGAAGAACAACCTCGCGCGGTTCTGGAAATCCTGGGGCGCGCAGATCGACAACGACATCACCCCTCGGCTCCTCGCCGGCCTCGCGGACCGTATCGTGGACGTGCGCGACCGCCTGTTACTCGACCTCGCGGAAACGCGCACGGACGCCGACGACTTCTGGCGAGCGCTTGCCGACGCATCGGGGATCGACCGGCACGACATCCTGGACTACTCGACGCGCGTCGACGGCGGGAGCCCCATCCTGCTTCCGCAAATGCTGCCGAGAGAACTCCTCACCGAGCCGCGGCCGATGCTGATCCTGGTCGAGAACTTCGTGCGGTTGCTGGACAACGGCATGTGGTTGACCCAGCGCCTGGAGACGCAGTCGGCGGACGTCGTCGTCGACCTGTACGGCAACGTGCAGAGTCTGGCGGACCTGACCGCCGGCTGCTGGCCGGGAGCGAGGGTTCGGTGACGGCCACGCCAGGAGGCCCCGCTTCGCATACGCGCAGTCTCGCGTGGCTCGCCGAGGTCGAGAATGTTGTGCCGGCCGGGTGCAGCACGCTGGCCAAGACACCGCACCGACTGCTGCCGGGGCGCGGTGCGATCGCAGCGGCGTACGCGAAGGATGCCGAGTTCACGGATGTCGACGGCCGCACCTGGCTGGACTGCGAGATGGCCATGGGCACGGTGACATGGGGGCACCGGCGTCCCGAGGTCGAGGAAGCCGTGATCACGCAACTGCGTCGCGGTACCTCGTTTTCCGTCGCTGATCCGCTCGAACTGACCTTGGCGCAAAGGCTCCTGGCCCGGCTCGGGGTGTTCGAGTCGGTCAAATTCGCCAAGAGTGGTGCCGACGCGGTGAGCGGCGCGGTGCGCATGGCCCGAGCGGCGACCGGACGAGACCTCGTGGTTGCGACGGAGTACCACGGTTGGCACGACTGGGCCGCGTCGGCGCATTATGCCCAGGGCCCCGGGGAACTCGGCATCCCCCGCTCCGTGGCGGCGCTGACCCTGGTCGGCAGACCAGGTGACATCGAGCGCGTGGTCGACCTGGTGCGCGGATCCCAGGGCCTCCCCGCAGCCGTGGTCTTGTGTCCGAACCGCTGGTCTGCGGGCGATCTGCGGACCATTGCCGAGGAAGCCCGGTCCCGGGGCGTTGTGGTTGTCTTCGACGAGGTCACCTGCGGAATGCGCATGGGCCCTCGGGGCGCGTGCGGCGAAGCCGATGTCTGGCCGGATCTGTTGTGCATATCCAAGGGCATGGCCAACGGCCTGCCGCTCGCTGCCGTCCTCGGCGACCGCCACCTGGTCATGCGTGCCGCGGAAGTCCGCATGAGCAACGCCCATTCCAGCGAGTCGCTCGCGTTCGCGGCCGCCCTGGCCTGTGAGGACCTGCTGGAACAGGCGCCGGAATGGCCGTCGTGGCGGGCCCGGGCCACCACGATGATGGCCGACTGGCGCTCCCGCATCGCCGAACTGGGACTGGTCGGCAGAGTCGAAGTCCGCGGCGACTACTCCAGCTTCTCGCTCGGTACCCCCGGGGCGTCGGACTTCTGGACAGACCCGGTCCGCTCGCACCTGATGACCGCGCTCGCCGACCAACAGATCTTCACCAAGGGCTACTTCGTCTTCTCGGACCGACACACACCAGCGCATTTCGACGACGTGGAGCGGTCCGTCGTCGCGGCGCTGGCCACCTACCGGCAATACGACGGAACGGAGCACTGCTGATGCGGGCACTTGTCTACGCGGGCAAAGGACGGATGGACCTCGTCGATGTCGAGGAACCGCGTCTGACCGCTTCCCACCAAGCCAAGGTGCGGATCGCCATGACCGGCATTTGCGGCACCGACCACAAAATCCTCGCGGGCAAGCTCGATGTCGCGGACGTGGGCACCGTGCTCGGCCACGAAGGAGTGGGCACTGTGGTCGAAGTGGGCGACGCTGTGACCCACCTGAAAGTCGGCGACCGCGTCGTCGTCAATCCCACGCAGTCCTGCGGGACATGCCGCAACTGCCGGCTGGGCGCCTACTGCTACTGCTTCAACTTCGACGACCACCAGGTGGGCTTCACGCTTGCGGGCACGTTCGCCGAGTACTACGTCGGCAGTGCGCAGTACCTGTATCCGATACCCGAAGGCATGAGTTGGCGGGTGGCAAGCCTGATCGAACCGCTGGGATGTTCGCTGAACAGCGTCCTCAAGTCGAACCTGCGCCCGCACGAATCCGCGCTGGTGATCGGGTCCGGCGCGATCGGGCTGCTGTGCCAGACGATCACCCGCAGGCTGTGCCGGCTCACCGTGGCCACGGAACCCAACGCGTTCCGCCGCGACTTCGCCGCCGGCGTCGCCAACCACGCGCTCCATCCCGCCGACCTCACCCCGGAGACGGTTGCGGAGCTTACCGGCGGCAGGAAGTTCGACGTGGTGATCGACGCGGTCGGCAACCAACTGGCCACGGCGCTGGAGGTCGTCGCAAAGGGCGGCCGGGTGGTGCCGATGGGCTATGACGACACCTACCGCGTCGAGGTGGCACCCACGCGGCTCATCGACGACGGGCTGAGCATCGTCGCAGCCGTCCCCGTGCACGACGCGATCGGCCCGGCGTTGGACTTCGCCGCGGATACTCCGGCCTTGGCGGACATGGTGACCACCGAGGTCGGCATGCCCGACTTCCGCCAGGCCTTCGAAGCCACCATGGGTGTCGACCTCGCCACCGGGCGGGCGGTCGAGGTGAAGGCCGTCAAGGCCGTGATCCGGTCGTGACCCGCCGGGGTTTCGTCGGGGACCTCGACCGCAATGCGCGGTACTGCATCTACACAGAGCCGTTCTGGGCAATCTTCGGTACGGCCGCGCTGTACTACGCGACTCTGTACATGGAGAGCGTCGGCCTGAGCACCGTCGCCATCGGCGCCATTCTCTCTGCCAACCTGTACGTCGCGTTCATGTTCCAGCTCGTCGCAGGCGCCCTGACCGACCGGATGGGGCGACGCCGGGCCACCTTCTGGTTCGACGTCACCTCCTGGGTCGTCCCGATGTTCGTCTGGGCGTTCAGCCACAACACCTGGATGTTCCTCGTCGGCTACCTGCTCAACGCCTCCTCCAAGATCGTCAACGTGTCGTTCTGGCTCCTGGCGACGGAGGACAGCCGGGAGGAGGACCGGCCGCGTATCTTCGCGGCCATCAAAGTGGTGATCATGTTCGCGGGGCTGCTGGTTCCCGTCGTCGGGCTCTTCATGGACCGGTACGGCACAGTGCCGACGCTGCGAGTCCTGTTCTTCGTCGGCGGACTTGCCATGCTCCTGCACAACTTGCTCCGCCATCGGTACACCGTCGAGACGCGGGCCGGCTCCGAGGCGATGGAACGGCACGCGGACACCAGGCTGCTGCGCAGCGTGCTCGACGGGGGGAAGCTGCTGCGGGCGGCGGGCCGACACGCCGCGCTGCGCCGTCTGATCCTGATGTACGTGTCGAGTTTCGTCGCCTGTCAACTCAACATCTTCCTGGCCGTGTACCTTTCCAAGAACTTGGGGTACGGACACCTCGTAGTCGGCGCGGTCCCGGCTGTGGGGGCGCTTGCCGCGCTGTTCTGCTACACCGTCGTCATGCCGCGGGCGTCCGGGAGGATCCCGGCAGCCGCAATGGTGCGTTGGTCACTCGTCACCAGCTGCGCCGGCTGGGCGCTGTTCCTGCTGCTGGGCCGGGGCGAGATCGTGCTGCTGTGCGTGTGCGCCGTGCTTACCTCGGCAGGACCCTTCCTGGTCGAGTCCTACCGGGATGCCATCGTCGTGAGCTGCGTCCACACGGGCGAACGCGCCGCGTTCTTCGCCGCGGTGCAGACGTTCACCGCCGTGGTGTCCATCCCGACCGGCTACCTCGCAGCGGTCGTCTTCGACGTGCGGCCGCTGCTGCTGTTCGCAGCGATCGCTGCGCTCTACGCCTTCGCCGCAGCGTGTTCATTCGGCCGATCCGCGTCGTACCGGACGGACATCCGGCTCGTTCCCCGCAGCGATTCCTCGGACACGGTGGGGACTTCATGAGTAGGCGACGCAAGGCGCTGGTACTTGATTTCGACGGCCTGGTCGCCGACACGGAAGTACTGTGGCTCGCGGTACTGCGCCGGCTCTACCGGACGTACTTCCAGGAATTGCCGTACGCCTCCGTCGTCGAGTCCGTCGGCGGAACGCTGCACGACTTCGATCCGTTCACGGACCTGTCCGCCCGGTGCGGGAGCGTGGACGCGAGCGAGTTGGAAGAGCAGGCGGAACGCCTTTTCAGAGCGTGGATGGCATACGAGGCGCCGCTGCCCGGTGTGCGGCGTCTGATCGCCGAGGCACAGTTGCGCGCCGTGCCGCTCGCCATCGCGTCCAGTTCCCGCGAGGCATCCGTGGTCCCCTACCTGGACCAGTTCGGGCTGCGCGATGCCTTTTCCGTGGTGGTCACCGCGGACGATGTCGTACGTGTCAAGCCGGCACCGGATCTGTACCTCCTGGCTGCGCGGCGGCTCGGGACGGAACCCGAGCACATCGTGGCCTTCGAAGATTCCGGGCGTGGGGTGCGGGCGGCCAAGGCCGCCGGCGCCCTGTGTGTCGCGGTGCCGCACGTGCTGACCCGTTCGCACGACTTCGACGCCGCGGACATCCGGCTCGACTCGCTGGCACTGTGCGATCTGGAGGACCTGTTGAGCCACGACCCCAGTGAGGTGCGCCGATGAATCCCGAGGCCGTCCGGCTGCCAGGGCTGCCGTTTCCGTTGACTGCCGGCGGCCCGGACGGAGCGCGGTGGAGGACGGTTCCGGACGGCACACTCGAAATCGTCGCCGCCGAAAAGAGCGACTTGTTCATCGACCCGACCGCCGGGCCCGGGCAACCGCCCTCTGCCCTGACCAGGCTCACCGGAGCCGTCGCCGGGCCGTTCCAGCTGAGCGCCCGTGTTCGCGTCGATTTCCAGCACACCTTCGACGCCGGCGTACTGGTGGTGTGGGCCGACGAGACGACCTGGCTGAAGCTGTGCTTCGAGTTCTCGCCCGCGGGCCGGGGAAGCGTCGTCTCGGTCGTGACACGCGGGGCGTCCGACGACGCGAACTCCTGGGACGTAGCAGGGGATGCCGTATACCTGCGCGTTTCCCGTATGACCCACGCGTTCGCCCTGCACAGCTCGGCCGACGGCCGGACGTGGCACCTGGTACGCGTATGCAGCCTGGGAACACCGATCGACATGCCGGTCGAGGTCGGATTCCTCGCGCAGTCACCGAACGGCCCCGGATGCCGGACGACCTTTGCGGACGTGACGTTCACACCCGACGAGGCGGTCGATATCAGGAACAACAGCTGACCCTGTCGGCGCCACCGCAACCGCCTCGACCATCCGCCGCAGGGCCGGGTGCGCCGCTGATACCGCTCGGTCAGCCCTTCGACCTGCTCGACGAACGTCGTCTTCACACAGTCCGGGTTCTCGCCGTACAACCGACGCACCGACAACTCGGCAACAAGCCCTCCACCTCGATGACACACATCACCAGCCTGCCCCCGACGACCGTGCCACGTCATCGGAGTCCCAACCGGCCGTCAGGGGGCGGGGGTCCGTCGTGGTGTCGCACCAGTCGGCGAACCGGACGAAGTTGTCCTCGAGCGCACCGATCCCCGCGTTCATCCAGTCCCACGGGCCGCGCAGGTTCTGGTGATCCATGTTGCCGTCGCCGACCAGGGCGCGCACCCGACGGGGGAACGTCTGGGCGTAGAGCTGGATCGCCAACGTTCCGTAGGAGTACGGTCGGGCGTCGACGGGCGAACCCCTGGATGTCTCCCACCAGGGTGCCGACGTCGCGCTTGTCGAGAAAGTCTGCCGCGCGGCGCCCGCTGTCTGCCGCCTGGGTGACGAGGCTGCGAGCCGGGGAGTCGCCGGGGGCGTTCTTCGCCATCCCGGCCAGGTCGTCCACTGGATGGGCGCCACTATTCCCGCCCCCACCGCGCGACCAGCCATGGCCGGCCTGCTGGAGATCGACCCCGCCCATCCGTCGCCGGAGTAGGCCCTGGTGGATGCTGCTCGCTACGACGGCGCCGTTTCGGACTCCCTCTGGAGTGCGATGGATCCCGTCAAGGCACTGGACGACGTGGAAGGGCCGGCGGACCGACGCGGCTTCCCTTGGTCGGCCCACACACCGGCCGGGCGTCGGCGTCCAAGCGCCGACCCCACGCAAGCACCGTCACCGGCCACGCCGTCCGGTCGACCCCGGGCGACCCGTACCGCGAGGCCGCAACGGCGTCGGCACCCCCGAACGGGCGCCGCAGGCAACCAAGACATCCTCCGAAGCCGCCCACGCGTGACCGCCGTCGAAGCGGGTGACCGCAGGTGAGTCCGACGCACGGGCTCCTCCACGGCGTGAAGCGTGTCGGGCGGGAGAAATCGGGCAGCGGTCCACCGTCACACCGACGTCATCGAGGAAGGTTGGCCGCGTGTCCCAGATCGAGGAATCCATCGAAGTGGACGTTCCCGTCACCGTCGCCTACAACCAGTGGACGCAGTTCGAGGACTTCCCCCAATTCATGGACGGCGTCGAACGCATCGAGCAGCGCACCCCCACGCTCACCCACTGGACCACCAACGTCCACGGCGTCAAACGCGAGTTCGACGCCGCCGTCACCGAGCAGATCCCCGACGAACGCGTGGCCTGGACCACCGTCGAGGGCGAGGTGCACCAAGCCGGCGTGGTCACCTTCCACCGCTTGGGAGACACCCACACCAAGATCATGCTGCAACTCGACCACGACCCCCACGGCATCGCCGACACCGTCGGCGACAAACTCGGATTCGTCCGCCGTCAGGCCAAGGGCGACCTCGAACGCTTCAAGACGTTCATCGAATCCCGAGGCACCGCGACCGGCGCCTGGCGGGGCGAAGTCTGACCGATCGACCCGAGAACCCCACGACGGCGGGACCGGCACCCATCGCCCCGGCGAGAGGTGCCGGCCCCGCCGTCGAACCACGCCCGGACGAGGGCACGGTCGCCAAGCGGTGCCATGCCGCCGCCACCGGGAATCGACGGCGCCCGGGTTCCCGGCCCCGGCCCCCGCCCGGAACGGGCCTCGCGAGCGCCGTGTGGCCCGCGAGACCTCGTCTACGTAGGCTGGCGGGATGTCGGTAATCGGTCGAAAAAGGGCACGACCCCTGGCTGGGCGCGTCGCCGTCGTAACCGGGGCCGGGCGCGGCTTGGGCGCGGCCGTGGCCGTTGGACTGGCGGAACGTGGCGCGGTCGTGGCGCTGCTCGGGCACAACGCGCGGTCCCTGGAGCGCGTCGCGCGGTCCCTGCCGGGGCGAGCCGACTGGTGGGAGGTCGATGTCACCGATGATGCGGCGATGCACCGCACCGCCGCACAGGTGCGCGAGCGGTTGGGTGCGCCGTCGGTGGTCGTCGCCAACGCCGGAGTGGCCGAGGGTGGGCCGTTCGCCGAGTCCGACCCCGCGACCTGGCGGCGTGTGATCGAGGTGAATCTGATCGGCAGCTCGATCACCGCCAGGGCGTTCCTGCCCGACCTGCTCGCCTCCCGGGGCTACTACCTGCAGATCGCATCCCTGGCGGCCATGGGCGCCTCGCCCATGATGACCGCTTACTGCGCGTCCAAGGCCGGTGTCGAATCGTTCGCCCACGCCCTGGGAGCGGAACTCGCCCACGAGGGCGTCGGAGTGGGCGTCGCCTACCTGAACTGGACCGACACCGACATGATCCGAGACGCCGACCAGCACCCGGTCCTGCGGGAGTTGCGCGCGCACATGCCCCGGCCGGCCCGCAAGGTCTACCCGGTGCGCACCGTCGCCTCCAGGATGGTGCGAGCCGTGGAACGACGCTCCTGCGCGGTCTACGCCCCCGCATGGCTCAGGGCACTGCAGCCGGTCCGCGCCGCCCTGCCGCCGTTGGTCACCCGCCTGGCCCGCACCGAACTTCCGCGCCTCGCCGCGCACCACACGTTCGACGCGACCGGACTGCTCGGAGCCGGCGGCCGCGACGACACAGCCCCCGGCACGCAGGACCGGTACCGGTAGCGCTTCGTCGAGGGGACCGGGGTGGGGGGCCTGGGCAAACGCTTGGAACCGAGGGCGGCCGGGGGCCGGCGGGGTGGCGGGCCGATGACTGGGCTTGGGGGTGCCGTGTCCGGGCGGATGCGGTTCTCGGGGCCCGGATTCGGCGATATGCCGTGGCAGCGCGCGAGAACCCACCGACGAACATCGCAACCAGGCCGCCGGCGGCCGGGCCGGCGCCGAGAACGCGGCTGGTCCCGACCGGGGGCCGGTCAGGCGACGAAGATGCGGAACGGATACCCAGAGGGGTCCGCGAACACATACAGCGGTTCGTCGGGGTCGTCGGGGTCGTCAGGCAGGAACCGCGTCCCGAGACTGCACGCGCTCACGCTGCGTATGCAGATCGGTCGTGCCCGGGACGGCGAGATCCAGGTGCATCGGCATCAGGGCGTCGTGCCGAGGCCACGTCGTCCGCGTCAGGTGGTCGACGCGTCGAAAGGCGAGCTTGTTCGTTCCGTCGGCATCGCGCAGGACGAGCCCGTCGGCGTCGTCGGACGCCCCTCCACGGGGGGTTCGTCGCCGGGTCGAAAGGACAGTCCAAGCAGTAGGCGGTAGAACTCCACCAGAATTCTCGGTTCGGTGGTGTCCAGGACCGTCTGCACGAGCCGCGGATGGTCGTCCATGGCGGCCTCGGACCCGAGCCCCATCAGGAATGTCAAAATCGGCATGCGGGCCGCCAAGACGGAAACTCGTCAGGCATGACACACGCACCGCGGCCGGGACACGAGGACGACCACAACCGTGACGACGCCGAAGGCCGCCCCGAGGACGTGGGCCCGTCCGAGCAGGTCGAGGAACGCGCACCCGATCAGCCGAGCGAGTTGCCCAAGCGGGCCTGGCTCGCGGTGCTGCGCGGCACGGTCAAGGAGTTCAAGGACGACGAACTCGCCGACCGGGCCGCGGCCCTGACCTACTACGGCGTACTGGCACTGTTCCCCGCCCTGCTGGTGTTGGTCTCCCTGTTGGGTATCGCCGGCGAATCGACCACCGACCGGGTGCTGGACAACCTGAACAAGTGGGCCCCCGGCTCGGCACGCGATGTGATCACCGACGCGGTGCGCCAGTTGCAGAACAACGGTGGCTTGGGCTCGCTCCTGGCGGTGGTGGGCCTGGTGGTCGCCGTGTGGTCCGCCTCCAGCTATGTCGCCGCGTTCATCCGGGCCTCCAACGCCGTCTACGACATGCCCGAGGGCCGGCCGGTGTGGAAGGTCCTCCCGCTGCGCCTCGGCCTGACCGTCGTGCTGATGATTCTCGCCTGCGCCAGTGCGCTGATCGTGGTATTCACCGGTTCCCTGGCGCGACAGGTGGGCACCGCACTGGGTATCGGCGACGGCGCGCTGACGGCGTGGTCGATCGCGAAGTGGCCGGTCCTGGTCCTGCTGGTAACGATCATGGTCGCGATCCTGTACTGGGCCGCGCCCAACGCCGAGGGCCGCGGCTTCAGATGGATCACCCCCGGCAGCTTCCTCGCCCTGGCGATCTGGATGCTCGCCTCCGCCGGCTTCGCCTTCTACGTCGCGAACTTCGCCTCCTACAACAAGACCTACGGAACACTCGCGGGAGTGATCATCTTTCTGGTGTGGTTGTGGATCACCAACCTCGCCGTCCTGCTCGGGCTCGAGTTCGACGCCGAACTCGCCCGCCGACGCGCCATCGCCGGCGGCCTCCCCGAGGACGAGGAGCCCTACGTCCGGCCGAGGGACACCCGCAAGTGGAGTGCGAAAGACCACCGCCGACTGAATGATTCGTCCTGAGCCCACGGGGGACCGCGACCGAAACGCGGATGCGCGTGAGGCGCCCGAACGCGGCCGTCGCGGCCGTGCGCGGCGGCGGCCCCGAAGCGCTCATGGGCCTGCTTGTCACCGAGACGACCGCGGCCCCGCAATCCCACCGATGGCAAGCGGCAACCCATCGGGGCTACGCACGCACACACCTTCCTCGGCCGACGGTACCTCGAGACCGCCCGTCGACATCGATCACGAAGCGATCGAGCGCTCGACGTGCCCGGCGGGGGCGATCAACAGCCGATGACGCGGGTGATCGCCAGACGGTCGGCGCGCAGCGCGGCGCGGGCGGCGTTCGCGCCGCAGGCCCCGTGCACACCGCCTCCGGGGTGAGCGGATGCGGAGGCCAGATACAGCCGGCGGACCGGCGTGCGCGATCCGCCCGTGCCTGGGACGGGCCGGAAGACCAACTGCTGGTGCAGCGCGGCGGATCCGCCATTGAGGGCGCCGCCGACCAGGCTCTCGTTCGCCGCCTCCAGGGCGAGCGGGGACATGATCCGGCGCGCGGTGATCCTTGCGCGAAATCCCGGCGCGAAGGACTCGACCCGCGCTTCGAGGCGATCGGCGTACGCTTCCGTCTCCGCGAGATCCCAGCGTCCGGTGAGGCGGCCGTCGAGGTCCTCGGTGACGTGCCTGGGAACGTGTGTGTAGGCCCAGGCGGATTCCGTTCCGGCCGGGGAACGGGTGGGGTCCGTCGTGGTCATCTGTCCCAGCAGCAGGAACGCGCGGGCGGGCAGTCTGCCCGAGGCCACCTGTACGGCGTAGTCGGAGAGTTCCGCGAGGTCGCCGGACAGATGTACGGTGCCGGCTTCGGACGCCGCGTCCGCCGTCCATGGGATCGGCCCGTTGAGGGCCCAGTCGACCTTGAACGTCCCCGGGTCCCAGGCGAACCGGCGCAGGTCCTCGCGCAGCCGCGTGGGCAGGTCGTCCCACGAGACGAGCCCGCCGTACAGCGCCGGCGCCGGGACGTCGGCCAGCACTGCCCGGCGCGCCCGCACCGCCGCGCCGTCCGCCGTACGTACGCCCAGAGCCGCACCGCCGCGCACGACGACCGACGTCACCCGCGTGCCGCAGCGGACGTTGCCGCCCTTGGCGGTGAGGCGTCGGACCAGCGCGTCGGTCAACGTGCCCGCCCCGCCCACCGGCACGGGCCAACCGTACTGTTGGCCGAGCATGGCCAGGAGCCAGCCGTATGCCGCGCTCGGGGCGGCCTCCGGCAACAGATCCGCGTGCAGCGCGCAGCCGGCCAACAGCATCGTGGCGCCGACGTCGGAGAACTCCTCCTCGCCCAATCTGCGCACCGACAAGGCCATCATGCGCGCGAACCGCAGGCCGTCCGCCGGCCCGAGTCGCGCCGCGAGCGCCATCCCGGAACGAATCGGCGGGAAGGGAGTCAGAAGCGCGTTCACCAGATGCGGGTCCACGCGGTCCCACAGCGCCGACAGCCTGCGCCACCCCGCCCCGTCGTCGGTGCCGAAGTCCGCTGCCAGCCCTGTGGCCGTGGCATCGACGCCGCGCCGCAGGACGGCACATCGTCCGTCGGCGAGGGGGTGTGCCAGGACCGAAGGGGCGTGACTCCAACGAAGTCCGAACTCGTGCAGGTTCAGTGCGGCGATCGCGGGCGAGGCAATGGCAAGGGGGTGGAAGGAACTGAAGGTGTCGCTCACGAAGTCCGGATGCACCTCGCGATCGCTGTGCACCGCGCCGCCGGGGGCCTCCCGGGCTTCCAGCACCTCGACCCGCCATCCGCGATCCGCGAGGATGTTGGCCGCCACCAGCCCGTTCGGGCCGGCGCCGATGACGACCGCGTCGGCCTCGTCGGTCATCGGGGGCCGGCTTCGGGCGCCGGAGCGTACTCGCCCTCCGACGGTTCCTCGGCGACCCGGGCGAGGTTGCGGAGCATCCTGCGGTTGCGCAGGTGCAGAAGGAACTCGCCGGGTGGGCCGTGCAGACGCGCGGCCGGGCCCCGGAGCGGATGCTCGTCCACCAAAACCAGGGTGTCGGTGTCCCACGGCAGCAGTTCGATGCCGATGCGAGCCGTCCCCAACGGCGAAGCCACCGCCTCCAGCTCCAGGCGTCTGCCCGGTTCGCAGAGCCGGACGATGCACTCGTCCCGAAACGTGATCGGCCCGAACCCGATCGTGTACACCAGACGCGCCCCTTCGCCGGGCCAAGCGTCATCGGCGCTTTCGACGCGCTTGGTTCCCACGACCCACTCGGCATAGCGCCGCGCGTCCGCGAGTACGTCCCAAACCCGTTCGGCATTCGCGTTGATCAACTGCTGTCGTCGAGCCATGCGCGGCGACTACCCGAACCTGGCCGTCTCGTACCCGAAACGCTCGACGTACCTCTGCCCGTGCCGCGTCTGTGAATCGATCTTCGGGGCATACGGGTGCGCATGACCACATCGCAGACACCGATGGTGCCCTCCGTCGCGGCAGCCGGGCCCGGACTCAAGAAGACCTTGACGACGCCGTTGCTGTTCCTTTTCATTCTCGGCGATGTGCTCGGCGCGGGCGTGTACGTCCTGGTGGGCCAAGTCGCCGGCGAGGTCGGAGGGGCGGTGTGGGTGCCGCTGGTCGTCGCGTTGTGTCTCGCCCTGTTGACGGCGGGTTCGTACGCGGAGTTGGCCACGAAGTACCCGCGGGCGGGCGGTGCCTCGCACTACACGACCCTCGCGTACGGGCCGTTCGTGGGCTTCGTGATCGGGTTCTGCATGCTCGCGGCGGGCATCGTGTCGGTCGGCGCGTTGGCGCGGGCCTTCGGTGGCGACTACCTGACCGAGTTCGTCACGGCCCCCATCGCACTGGTGGCGGTGTTGTTCCTGATCGCCCTGGCCCTGCTCAACGCACGCGGCATCAGCGAGTCGATGCGGGCGAACTCCGTGGCGACACTGATCGAGGTGGGTGGCCTGATCCTGATCATCGGCCTGGGGGCCTGGGTGATGCTGCGCGGCGACGGCGACCCGTCGCGACTGACCGAGCTGGGCGTCCATGACAAGGGGCCGGCCGGCGCGGTGCTGAGCGGTTCGGTACTCGCGTACTACTCGTTCGTGGGGTTCGAGACCTCGGTCAACGTCGCGGAGGAGACCAGGAACCCTCGACGCTCCTACCCGCGCGCCCTCTTCGGGGCTCTGGTCGTGGCCGGCGTGATCTACGCGCTGGTCGGCATCGTCGCGAGCGCCGTCGTACCCACCGACCGGCTGGTGGCGTCCAGCGGCCCGCTGTTGGAAGTGGTCGAGATCGCCGGTGGCGTACCCGAGTGGCTGTTCAGCGCCATCGCTCTGGTCGCCGTCGCCAACGGCGCCCTGTTGACCGGCATCATGTCCTCGCGACTGACGTACGGCATGGCCCGGGACGGCCTGCTGCCGGCTTTCCTGGCCCGCGTCCTGCCGGGCCGCCGCACGCCGTGGACCGCGATCGCGACGACGACCGGACTGTCCCTGCTCCTGGCCCTCACCGGTGACGTCGCCACCCTCGCCTCGACCCTGGTCCTCCTGCTTCTGGTGGTCTTCCTCGCCGTCAACGTCGCGGTACTCGTGCTGCGCCGCAATCCCGGGGAGCACGAGCGGGAGCATTTCCGCGTCCCCACCGTCCTGCCGATCCTGGGCGCCGCGTCGTGCGTCCTGTTGTCCACCCGCGTCGAAGCCGACGTCTGGGCTCGTGGGCTGCCGCTGATCGGCGCCGGGATCGTGCTCGGCCTGCTCTCCGCCGTACGCCGCTCCCGGCAGCGCCCCGGCGAAAACGAAAGTCACACCAGTGGGCCCGTGGTCTGAACGCGCGTACACCAGAGCGCTCCGAGGTGACGAGGGATGCCGGAACACGGACCTTCTCCGGAACCGTGTCGGGCGCGTACCCATGACCGGGACCGGCAATATCACCGGGACCAAGGACGAGGACTACAACATCATCTGGCTCACCGAGGAATGATGCCTGAGCAACGCCCTACGCCTGCAGACCTACATCCAGGACGCCGAACGCGACGGCGACAACGAACTCGCCGAATTCTTCCGACGCGCCCAGGGCGAAACCCGCGAGGGCGCCGAACAGGCCAAGACACTCCTGCGCGCACGACTGGGCAATTGACCCCGGAACCCGAAGGCCGCCGATGCGTTCCCCCGGCGGGACGGTCCCAGGGGAAGACGCCGGCGACCGACCCGACCCAGTACGGCACGGATTCTCGACCCACACCACAACGACGGAGGCAGGGACAACGGTGACCGACGACGGCGAAGTCCGTGTGCGCGTGATCGACGACGGCCGGGCGCTGGTGACACTCCCCCGGGTGGTGGACGCGACGGTCGCCCACGGCGTGCGCCAAGCCCTCCTGCACGGCATCAACGCGCTGCCCGACCACGTCGTCGACGTCGACTTCGACCTCTCCGCAACTCTGCTCCTGGACGACGCCGGCACTGCGGCCATCGGCGCCGCCCGCCGCCACGCGTTGCTACTCGGACTACGCCCGGGGCACCCCACCGCGAAACACCACACGAGCCAGGCCCCGGTCGACCCCGGGGAAACACCGCTCCGGCGGTGAACGCCCGACGCCGTCGAGCATCGTGAACACCGCCGGGTCAGCCACGTGATCGCGTGAATGGGTGGCTGACCCCCGTGTTCTCCCCGCCGCCGTACAGTTCGCCCTCGGTGCCGACCGCGAGTTCCCCGCGTCGGCGATCACCACGCTCACCCGGCCGGACCGGCCGGACCGGCCGGACCGACCGGCTCGGCCACCGGCCGGTGCAGGTCGCGGTCGACCTCTCCGCCGTCCAGGACCGGCACCGAGGATCTGGTGCAACCGGGTCGTCTCGTCAAACCAGGGTGCGCCCGGCCGCGTGCCTTCGTGTCGTTGTCGGCCGTGCCGATCAAGTGGCTTGCCAATCCCGGATCAGGCCGTTTGCCGGTGAATGGAGAGCACGGCACTGAGTGCGGCGGCACCGTCGAGGAGGGCCTTGGATCGAGCAGTGATGCCGGCGTCCCTGGCAGCCAGCGCCGAGACGACATCCTCCGATCGGCGGGCGCGCCGCAGCTCCGGCATGAGGGCCCGCAGGGGCGTGATGCGGTATCCGGCCTTGCGCAGTTGGTGAACGATCCGCGCATCCTGCACCTGAGTCGGTGTGTATCGTCGCGATCCGCGCACGGGGTCGCGGTCCGGGATGACGAGAGCCTCCGCATGCCAGTGCCGCAACGTCGAAGGGCGCACACCGAGGGCGGCGGCGAGTTCGGAGACGCTCATCGAGTCCGACGCACGCACGTCTTCGATCGACTCGCTGGAGATCGCGTGGGCGGCCTCCTGAGCGCGCCTCAGTTCCGCGCGCTCTGCATCGAGCCGGGCGTGCGCCGTGTCGAGAAGGGCAAGCGCCTGCGAAGTGGGAAACCGGTGGAAGGCCCGAACGATCTTCTTGGCCTCGATCGGCCCCACGCCCGCGGCGAGGGCTCGGTAGGCCATTGCGGACTGCAGATGTACCTCCCCATAGATCCGGTAGCCCGCGGCGGTGCGCATCGCGGGCGGAAGTACACCGTCGTGCTCGAGATTGCGAACTTGCTGAACGGAGTACCCAACGCGTCGCGCGACATCAGCGGTACGCACGCATATCCCCTGATTTGAGACTTGGCATCCCGGCATCCCTCGATCTCGGCCTCAAAGTCTCCACAAGTACTTCAATGCAACGCTAGAGCACATGACCATCGACGAGATCATCAGCTTTGTGGGCGACCTCGACGGCGTCCTGATCATCAGGCCCGCACCCGGCGACGGCACGCCGGAAATCAGCTGGGGGGACACGTTCTTCTACTACGCACCCGACGGTGCCACTCCGACGAGGGCCCAACCGTTCGCGACTGTCGTGACCAAGGACTACCCCGGCGACGAGGCATCGCGTCTGGACCGGCTGGACACCTTCCGCGTGAATATTGCCGCCGGGAAGGAAGCGTTCATCCACTGGACCGGTCACGCAGCACACGAACCAGCCTCCGCCGAGGTCGACCCCAGTGCCACCGACACCGTGATCGCCCACCCCGTCTACGGCACCGCCGGCTGGCTGGCAGTGGTGAATCCGGGCGAGCGCACCGAAGCACCGACACGCGAGCTGCTGCGTGCGGCCCATCACCTCGCGCGCTCACGCCATGAGCGACGCGCCGACTCGACAACGCGATGAGGCTAGGAATCGAGCCGACGGTCGCCCACTTCGCGTGCCATCCGGTTTCCCCGGTCGGTGGCCGCCGGCCGTTGCCCGGTCTCCTGCGCGGCTGCGCTCTGGCCCGGTTGGAGCGGTTCCCGCCCTCGAGTGGCCGCGGCCTGGGATGCGGAGAGCTGCCGGGCCGGCGGGAAGCCCCTGGTCAACGCAATGTGCGGGCGATTGCACACGTCACGGGAGGCGGTCGTGGATCTCCGGAGCTGGGCCGCGGCGGCGGTGAGTCCGGGGGCCGCGCCTTGGATCGCCGCGGCTTGCTCCGTGCCGACGATCGCGCGGTGGTCACGACGACGCTCAGGCGGTCGGTGTGATTGCCCAGTTGATGGACACGTTGCCCGCCTATGGCGGTGAACTCCACGGTGTCGTGCGCCGCGCTCTTGCCCATCACGGGCTCGACGATCTCGGGTGTGATCAGCCGAAGGTCAGGCTGTGCCCGGTAGAGGGACCGTACCCTCCAAGGCACGGCGGGCGCTTGCCCTCGGGACGGAAACGCGGCCGCGTCGCGTTCGGCTTCCGAGGACATGGCATCGGCGCGCAGGATGTCGGGCACTCCCCGCCCGTACTGCCGGGCGATTTGATGGTGACGGACGATTTCCAGTTCGTGGAGCGTCACCCCGACGATGCCGAACATCACGGCGTCGGGCCCTCCGCCCTCCTTCTGAATGAGCGCCAGGGCATCGTCTGTTCGGCCGTGCTTTTCGCCTGTCGTGGTGAAGAACCGCGAATCCAGGACCACCCTGTTCCCCCGGACCTCGGCCAACGTGTTCGCCCCGGTGGGCATGTCGCACGAGAAGCCGTCGATCTCGACATCGTGATTGACCCGGGCGAAATGCACACTGCCCAGGGCGACCGGCCGCAGGTCGTCGGCGTGGACGGACAGCAAGTCCATTGCGGTGCCGCGCTGTCCGGCTCGCTGCAATGCCTGGTCCACCAATTCGAGGACGTCTTCCGTTGTCGTCGCACGGGCAAGGTTCCGTACGAACGGATCGTCGGGGCTCACGCCCCGCACGGCACGGCGGAGCGGAATGCTCGCCCGCTTACGTGCGTCCGCCACCGCTGCTCCTCATGTGCTCGTCTTCGAACCGGCCGCCCACCGGCCGAACGGCTGCGGGCTTACCCGGTCCGGCAACCGCGCATTTCGCTCACGCAGCCGAACGCGGCCCGTCAGGCTCCGGGTTAGGGCGGCCCCGGGCACGCACGCGTGCGCGGGGCCCGTGGATCGACCTCAGAGCGGCCCCGACGGAGTTGCACCAGCCGCGTCAGCACGATCATTGCCCGACGAAAGCGCACCGCACCCTTCGTTCCCCGACAGACGATCGCCTGCAGTCGGCGGCCCTCATGGTCACTCAACCACCGCACCACCATTCTCTCGGCACATGAACCACATGGTGGCCGGCGATCACAGCACGCGCAGGCGGGATTCTCCGATCACAGCCCAACCGTCCCCCCCCTCACCCCCACCGGCGTCGGCGCGTGGTGGCGAGCAGGAACAGCCAGGCCGTCACTGCGATTGCGGCCCCCACTCCGTACATCGTGGCCGCACCGCCGTGTCCCAGGGCGATGCCGCCGATGCCGGAACCCAGCGCGATGCCGAGGTATATGCCGGACGAGTTCAACGAGACCACCAGAGGGACCTCCTGCGGTGCGGCCTCGATCAGGCGATGCTGCTGCGCGGGGGTCTGCGCCCAGGAGGCGGCGCCCCACCCGAACAGCAGCGCGCCGACGAGCAGTCGGGGCGGATCGCCCGCCGCCGGCCCGGCGAGCAGCGCCAGGACCGCGGCCATCGCAGGATAGGTCACCGCGAGCACCCGCACCGGGCCCCGTCGGTCGGTGGCCTGCCCGGAGCACAGGTTGCCGAACACCGCACCCGCGCCGTACAGGACCAGCATCCACGCCACCGCCGAACCCGTGACCCCGACCGCCGCCAACGCAGGCGCGCTGTACGCGTATGCGGTGTACGCGGCGGTCATGCCGAGCACGGTCAGCGGCAGCACGCCCGGCACCCCGGGTCGGCGCAGCACCGCCAGTCGCGCCCGCAACGGCACCCAGTCGGCGCCGGGCAGTGCGGGCATGATCATCCGGATCGCGACGGCGATCACCAGACACAACCCCGCTACCACCCCGAGTGCGACCCGCCAGGTGGCGAGGTGGCCGACCAGCGTGCCGAGCGGCACCCCCAGCGCGGTCGCCGCGGTGAGTCCACCGATCACCACGGCCAGTGCCCGGCCTCGGAGTTCGGGCCGCACCAGCGCGGCGCCGACCGCACCCGTCCACCCCCGTCCTCCCCGTCCTCCCCGACCGGATCGATGACGAAGACGTGTGTGAGGTGAACGGCGCCCCTCGAAGCAGCCGGCCATCCGGGTGCACCCGATCACGATCGCCGTCGCACCGAAGAAGCACACCATCGGCATCTCCCCACCCGCCCCGATCGCCTCGAACTCCACCGCCGGGACGCGACCAGCACGACCAGGTCGGCCTTCGGGATCGCCCACCCGGCCATGACGTCGGCCAACACCCGTTCGTCGGACGACAGTTCGTCCGGGCCCACCCCGTCCGCCCGGACCAACTCGTCGAAGGTCCGCCTGCCGGCTCTTGAAGGTGAGCCACGCGGGTGGCCGCTGGATCACCCGCCCAGCATTGCAGCGTTCGCAGGCGCACCACACGCACCAGGCGCCCCACGCGCACTAAGCGCAACAAGCGCACCAGGCGCGGCCTCTCGCAGGCAGGAGTGCGTGCGTGTGTGCGCGGTTGTGGGGATTTGGTGAAGGCGCCGGGTGGCAGCGGTCCCGTTGATACGTTCCATGCACGAACCACCTTGCTGTGTAAGGGCTTTACCGTCCGTCGTTGACGTGGGGCCAACACGGGGTTCGGGGGCGCCGGGCCTCCCGCCCGTCGTCGCACGGGTGCGGCAGCCGATGGGCTGCGTCATTTCCTGGATGGCTGTAGGGGCCGGTGACCCGTGTGGTCACCCGGTGTCGATCAGCTGTGGTGTGGACGCCGCTTGCCCGAGTAGGGCGGTGGCGCGGTGTTCGAGTTTCGCGAACTGGCCATGGCCCGCGTGGGTGCGGGCACGACGGGTGGGGGTTTCGTGGCGCACGACGAGAGCTTGACGAGGGTGTACAGCGACCGGAAGTACGTGTCGACGACGATGGTGCGTCACTCGGGTACGACCGTGGCGTTCGCCATGGACGCGGACCGCAGGATCGTCTACAGCGTGTTGGACCTGGAGCAGGCGTCGGCGAAGCGCGGTCCGCTGGACGCGCGGTACTGGAACGAGGAACCGGCGGTAGTGCCGTTCCCCGGCGAGCTTGTGGAGGTACCCGCGCCGGGGGCGTACGCGGCGTCGGGTGTACTGCGGATGCCGTGGGTACGGGCCGGGGGACGTACCGAAGCGGTGGCGGGTGTGCCGCTGCCGGTGGAGGAGCGTGACCCGTTCTTGTCGACGACGGCGCGGCTGAGCGCGCCGGCACCGTTCCAGGTCGTTTCGGACGGCCGCTACATCCTGCTCTTTCGCCAGGGAGTGGACGCGAACCACAAGGATGTCGTGTTCTACGCCGAGGGCGGCACGGTGTCCGGTGATCGGGCCACCGCGGCGGCGGGCACGAAGGCGACGGCGACCGCCGTGGTCGACGGGTCGTTGCTGTGCGACCGGTTCGTCCTGGTGGGGTCGGTGCTGAAGCCGGTCGTGGAGGTGCGGTACCAGCGGTCGCGGTCGAAGCTGCGGGGCGCCTCGGAGAGCGACACGTTGGGCACCCGGGACATGGAGGGGAACCCCTTCTTCGAGCCCACCGCGAAGCTGTCGTTCGTCGCGCCTCTGCAACGCGGCGCGTTCACCGTGCTCTTGCTGCCCACCGCGGTCGTGGGTGAGTCCCGGTGGCAGGTGTTCGCGGCGAACAAGGCGACGGGACGCGTGGAGGGCTACAACTGCGCGCAGGGCTCGGACGGCTTGTTCGACGTGGTGGGCGCTCAGCTCTACACCAGTCCGGACCCGAAGTTCGCCTCCTCGGTACTGGAGCGCGGGCCGGGGACGTGCCCGCACACCAAGAGGCCGCTTGTGCCCGTGCCGGCGACCCGCGACCGGGCCGGTACGGCGATGCGGTTCGACCCGGCGAAGAACACGCACGTGCTGCTGCCGGCCGCGCCGCCCGGGTCCGCGACGGTTGCGTCGTCCGGTTACACGGTGGAGGCGTGGGTACGTCCGGCCGCGGCCTCGGGGACCATCCTGGCGCACCATACCGGGGCATCGCCGACCAGCACGTTCGCGCTGGAGTTGGACGCGGACCGGAAGCTGGTGGCGGACCTGGGTGGAACCCGTGTGGTGTCGGGCACCGCGGTGCCCGTGAACGCCTACGTGCACGTCGCGGCGGTGTTCGACGGCAAGAACGCGGCCGTGTACGTGGGCGGGGTGCGGACGGGTGTACGTGCGGTCACGGCGGTACCGGACGCTCGGTCCGCGGCGAGCGTCGGGACAAGGCTGGCCTCGGGCGTGCCGGAGGCCGGGTTCAAGGGCGACGTCGACGAGGTGCGGATCTGGGAACGAGCGCGGACCGAGGCCGAGTTCGGCGATCGGGGGCGGCGTCTGTCGGGCATCGAGCCGGGCCTGGCGGTGTACTGCCGCTTCGACGAGGGGGCCGGGACAGTGGCCGGCGACCACACCAGGGCGATGCGCGACGGCACGGTGCACAACGGCGCGGTGTGGGTGGCTTCCGACGCTCCGGTGGGTGACGGGCCGGGACTGTCGCGGGACGTGTTCGGCTTCGCCGGCCGCGCCGTGTCGACCGGGCTCGCGGCGGTCACCTATTCCCAGCAGGAGCCGGCCACGACCGGGTACGGCACGGCGGTGGGGCACGAGAAGCGGCAGACGCGGGTGCTCGTGGCGTGCGGGACCTCCGGCCCGGCACCGGCGGGCGGCGCGGCCAATCGCAGTTACGTCGCCGCGGTGGACTTCGCGGTCGCCCGGGACGGTCGTCTCGCGGCGATCCCGTCCTTGGTCTCCTTGGCCGAGGCGGGCAAGTCCGGGGCGGTGGGCGACGCGGCGGCGGTGGCCGCCGCGCAGGCGGCCGTGGACGCCGCGCGGGCGAGTCTGGACGCGGACCGGCAGCTGGCGGCGCAGGTTCAGCAGACTCTGGCGGCCATCGACTCCTACGACCGGATGTTCGGCCCCTCGTTCGCGTCGATCTTCGGCGTGCACAGACGGCTTCAGGAGCAGCAGGCCGCGCAACAACGGCTGGGCGCGCGTCAGGCGGCCGTGGACGCCGCGGAGGACGCGTTGATGACCGTGTCGGGCGGTACCCGCGGCGGCGGCGACACCGTGGTGGCGATGCCGGTGGTCTCCACCGACCGGCAAGGACTGACGGTCTACGGGGCGTTGCTGGCGTTCGCGTGGACCGAGGACGCGCCGTTCGTTCTGGACGGCGCGGGCGGCGACGTCGTGCTGTATTTCCGGGGCGGGGCCGGGCAGTTCTTCTCGGCCTACTACTCCACGCTGGTCACAAGGGCGACCCGGAGCCTGGGCGCGGGCTCGGACCGGCTGGAGTTCGTCGCGCGCGACACCGCCACGCGCGCCAAGGACTTCACCGTGCAGGTCACCGCCGATGCCGGTTCGGCCGCGGACCTGTGCACGGTGACCGTGACCTGCGGGTCGCGCACCGAGACGTATCTGCGGGTGCCGCGTGCCGCGGCCTCGCTGGCCGCGGTCCTCAACGGCAACCCGCCGGCCGGCACGCTGCTGGGCACCGTCCTGTCGGTCAAGGACCGGCTCGTCGAACTGACCGCGCCGCTCCCCGCACCGCTCGCGGTCGGCAGCCGGGTCCTGGTCGGCGGGAGAGTACGCAAGGTCGACGCCGCGGCACCGGCGAGCGCGACCACGTTCACCGTCTCCGGCGACGCGGTCATCGCCGCGGCCGGATCGCAGGTGACCGCGGTGCTCTACGACTACGCCGACGCCACCGGCAGCGTGACCGGCACCGACCTGTCCTCGGGATCGCGGATCGTCGCGGTCACCCGCGTGGGTTCCACCACCGCCGTGGTCGCCGACGGCGACGCGAAAGACGCCGGCGACGGGGTCGGGCCGCACTGGCGCGGTCACGCCCCGGGCCGCGCACCGGCGTTCGACGGAACCACGCAGTACCTGACCGCCGTGGACGGGGCGGACTTCGCCACCGATGGCGACCTGACCCTGGAGGCGTGGCTCAACCCCGCCTCCGCGACCGGCACCGTGCTGCGCGCCGCCGGACCTGCCACCCCCTACGGCCTGGCCCTGCGCGGCACCACGTTGTTCAGCGCTCTCAGCCTCGAAGAGGACAACGTCGTCGAATGCGGCGACCGGCTCACGCTGACCGGGACCAGCTTCACCATCGAGATGTGGGCCCTTCGCCAGGCCACCAACCGCGACGACCTGCTGTTCAGCACAGGATTCGGCCTGATGGTCGGGATCGACTCGAACAACCGCTTCATGTTCGGCGGAGACGTCGGCATCCCCGGCCAGGCCGACCTCACCTGGGCGATGACCACCGCCACCGTCCCCGCCCAGGAATGGCACCACTGGGCGGTGGTCCACGACGCCTCCGCCGGAACCCGCCGCGTATACCGGGACGGCATGGAAATGGCGTGCACGTCCGAAACCGGCGGCGCGGTCGCCGCGGGCACGTTCGGTGGCCAGAGTATCGCCGGCTCCAACGATTCACGCACCGTCAAGCTCGGGTTCCGTGCCCAGGGCGGCAGCATAGGATCGCGCGTCTGCCTGGACGAGGTGCGCGTGTGGGGCCGCGCGCGGACCGCGGACCAGATCAAGGAGACGATGCGTCGCCGACTGCGCGGCCGCGAGGACGACCTGCTGGCGTACTGGCAGTTCAGCAACGGATCGACACTCGACCGCTCCGGCCGCGGCAACCACGGCACCCTGGTGGGCCCGTTCCGGTCGGCGGCCTCCGGACTGGACGGCTTCGCGCCCGTGGCCACCGTCGGCTCGCAGACCTTCGCCCTGTCGGAAGGGGTCGCGATCGGCGACTGGAGCCACGTCGCGCTGGCGTTCAAGCAGCACTGGGCCATGGCGATGGACGGCGCCGGCCACCTGGACGCGGGCGGACCCGAGGGGCTGAACCTGCTCGGCGACCTGACCATCGAGGCCGGCGTACGCCTGGACGCGCTCGGCGTCGTGCACGGCCTGGTGGGCAAAGGCGTGGTGGAAGGCGGGGCGGCTGGCACGGCGGTGCCGTACGCGCTGCTCGTGGAAGCGGACGGCCAACTGGCGTTCATGTTCGAGAAGGGCGGCGGCGGCAAGGACAGCCTGGTCACCGTCCGCTCCGGGACCAAGCTCCAGGCCGGCGTGTTCACCCGGGTCGCGGTCACCCGCAAGGGCGGTCACAACGACAGGGGCGGTGTGGCGATCCGCCTGTACATCGACGGCGCCCCCGTCGGGCACAAGCCGTTCGTGTTCGAGGGCGCCGCACCGGTGGGCAACGACGACAACTGCGAACTGGGCCGCCTCCGCCAGGGCCGGACCACAAGTCACCTGCGCGGTTCCCTGACCGACGTACGGATCTGGAACGTCGCCCGCGACGAGAAGCAGATCGGCGCCGCGATCACCCCCAAGACCCCAGGGCTGACCGCGTGGTGGGCCTTCCCCGAGAAGGAGGGCGCCGTCACCGCGGACGCCTGCGACACCTTCCCCGCCAAGGTGCGCGGCGCCCGCCGCGTGCGCACCCCCGACCCCAACGGCAACCTCGCCACCTTCTATGTCGACGGCAGCCCGCAACCGGCCTGGATCGCGCCCATGCACGCCCAACCGACGTACCCCGGCGAGGCACACGCCACCATCGCAGGCCGACGCCACAGCGGAACACTGGCCAACGGGTACACCGGGACCATCGACGAGGTACGGATCTGGCGGACCTGCCGCACCCGGGAGCAGATCCTGGACAACATGTTCGCCCGACTGCGCGGCGAGAAGAAGGACTTGGTCGCCCACTTCCCCTTCGACGGCGCCTCCACCCAAGCCGGCGCCACCGTCAAGGACTTCGGGCCGCGCGGCAACGACCTGAACCCCTCACCCGACGCACCGCGAAACACCATCTCCAGCGCACCCATCTCCGCCGACGCCGCGGAAGTCCGCTCCGCACTCACCGGAATCGGCAGCACCTTCAACGCCCGCATCGACGCACCCCCCGCCGCCTCCGAGTACGGAGACCTGCAAGCCGACGCCGACGGACGCGCGTTCGGCGTCATGAAACGCGCCTACACCTTCGTCCGGCACGGCAGGTGGGAGCTGCACACCGGCTTCAAGACCGGGGAACTGACCAGCACGTGGGTCGGGCAGGCCCAATTCGACCCGCAACTGGTCGGCTTCCTCGAAGGCGCCCCGCCGATGCCCTCGGAGAACATGGTCTGGGGAACCGCCGGCGACTACGCCGAGAAGGCGTCCGTGTCCTTCATCCAGGCCGACTCGGTCACCAACACCATCTCCAACGACGAGAAGCGCAGCCTGGACGCGTCCGCCAAGGGCAAGGTGGAGTTCTGGGTCAACGACGACACCTCCATCGTCGTCGCGCCCCTCGGCGTCGGCACCGCGAAGGAGGCCGTCAAGGTCAAGGTGGGCATGACCGTCGAGGCCGAGATCAAGTTCTCCAACGGCTGGGCCACCAACCTCGCCGTGTCCCAGAGCACCGAGACCACCCGCACCAGCGGCGTCGTGCTGACCGGCCAGTGGGAGGAGGACGCCCGGACCGGCCAGGTCAACCCCGACGCCGGCCGGCGCTGGGTACCCGCCAACACCGGCTTCGCGATCGTCCAGTCCGCCACCGCCGACCTGTACGCGCTGCGCCTGGCCCACACCGGCGTCCTGGTCGCCTACCGGATGATCCCCAACGCCGACATCCCCCGCGACTGGAACATCATCGCGTTCCCCATCAACCCCCGCTACACCAAGCAGGGCACCCTGGACGGCCTGGTCGGCTTCGCTCCCAAGGGCAGCTCCGGAGCACTGCAGCCCTTCCCCGACCCCGCGTTCCCCAACGCCGGGGACGGCGGCGAACACAGCTACTACCGCCCCCGCGAGGCGTACGCCATCAAACGACGCATCCAACGCGAGGAGCAGCAACTCCAGAGCTTCTACGAATCGGTGTCCACCGAGAGCGCCACCTTCGCCGCCCACAACCCCGTCCGCGACCAGGCCAACCGGGTCCTCGGCGGCATGATGGGCGGCACCGGAACGGGTCTGACCCCGGACAAGACGAACCCGGCCGAAGTCCGCAAGGCCGCGAACAGCGCGTCCCGCCGCCACATGGTCAACACCTACGTGTGGACCGCGGCCGGCGGCCTGTTCTCCGAGACGATGTCCACCACCGACCAGGTCACCCAGGTCACCACCGGCGACTACACGGTCAGCAGCAGCCTGAGCGTCGGCGGATTCGCCGAAATCGAAGCGGGCCCGGTCGGCGTCAACCTCTCCGGCAGCGTCACCCTCGGCGGCGGCTACGCGGTCACCCGCAGCAAGACCAAGGAAGCCAAGCGCACGTTCAGCCTGGAAGTGAAGGCCGAACCCGCACGCGACCTGCAAAAACGTGAAGGCGACAAGCCCGTCTTCGACATCGCGCGCAACCCGGTCCTGGTGCCCGGCCGCGTCGACGCCTACCGGTTCATGACCTTCTACCTCGACAGCTCCACCGACAACTACGAGGACTTCTACGGCAAGGTCGTCGACCCCGAGTGGCTCGACCGCAACACCGGACCGGACGCCCGCGCGCTGCGTCAGACCCGGCAGGGCGACCGCAAGCCCCCCTGTTGGCGCATCCTGCACCGCGTCACCTTCGTCAGCCGCGTCCAGGACACCGCCACCGCGACCCCGTCCCTGGCCAAGGCGATGGGCACCCTCGGTATCACCAGCGACTACCACCTGATGCGGCAGCTCGAACCCCACCTGGCCGGCGCCACCACCGACCGCGCCGCACTCACCGCCGCCGCCAGGACCACCCTCGCCACCCGGTTCCCGGCACTCGCCCCGTACACCGACGCCATCGCCGAACGCCTCACCGCCTATTACAACCTCCCCGCCGAGACGACACCGACGCTCACCCCGGCCACCCCTGCCCCGCCCTCGACGCCGGCGGCAACCAGCACCCTCACGACAGCCGCCTCCACCATCGCCGCCGGCGGCACCATCACCCTGCGCTACTCGACCCCGGCCGCCACCCTCGCCGCCACGAACTGGATCGGCCTCTACCGCGACGGCACCAGCCCCACCAACGGCTCAGCCACCGACTGGAAGTACGCCCCCGACGCCGACGGCAGCCTCGACTTCCCCGCCGGCGGCAAGCTCACCCCCGGCAACTACCGGGTCTGGTACCTCCACAACAACGGCCACACCGCACTCGCCGGGCCGATCACCCTGACCATCACCTGACCCACCCAAGCATCGGCGCATCCTCGGCTGCACCACGGCAGAGCAGCAGAGCCACACGCACGCACCCGCCCCCGTCGCACCCTTCACGCGACGGGGGCGACCGGGTCTGATCCGTGCGTGTCGTCGGCCCCGTTGCGAAAGCCGGGCAGGTCGCCATCGGCGCCGCATTCACGGGTGTTCTGTGCGGTGGACTGGCCGTTCATCGAATCGACGTTGGAGCCGGGCTGTCCGTCACAGTCGAACGATTCCTTGAGCACGGCGGGCGGCCGTGGCCGTGCACAGCCGGGCATTTTCCGTCCAGATGGCTGGTACCCGGTCCGCCGTGGGCGATCACGCTCAGCGTGTGGTCCTCCTCGGCTATGGCGTGCGAGTCCCCCACGGCGCGGCGATCCGGTCCCGGCGTCTCACGTGCGACCCCTCCTCATGCGCCATGTCGGCGAGGCTACGCGTGCGCACGGGCCGCATACCGCTCCGCCTTGCTCCCGCGCCGCGATCGACCGTTGCGCCATTGACAACGAGGAGTTCGGGGCGGGTGCGCACCGCTCGACCCGAGGTCGCCGCTTGCGACGCCTTCGAGAGCGAACCCGACTGTGCGGTAGGACCGGACGGGTGAACTCCGCTCGCCGGTGCGTGGATCGGCGGCTTCGCGGGCAGGGGCCGCGCGTTTGCCGTGACGCGTTGTCGCGGTGCTACGAGGAGAAGGCCATGGCTACCGGAATCCTGAGTAAAGGCGAACGGCGGGCGTGGTGCGCCCTCGTGGCGGAACTCCGCCTCGGCGTGTGGGCGCATGGACCTGTGCGGGCCGGCGCCGCACCGCCCGCACCGAGGCTGCGGATCGTCGCAGCCGTCATCGTCCTGGCTCCCGTGGCCGTGGCGTGTGGCGTGGTGGCGGCGACGAGGCTGTCGCATCCGCTGGTACTGGTTCCCCGCGCGTCGCTCGCGGCACTGGGAGCACTGCCCCTGCCGGCATGGGCCTCCCGGCATCGGCATCGGTGTCGGCATCCGTGAACGACGTCCTCACCCGTCGAGCGCAGCGATCGACCACCTCGTTCCGGTACCGCCTTACGACCCTTCCCGTGGAGCACGAATGACCGACGTCCAAACCCCCTTGGCGCCTTTCCCACCCGACGTGGCGGCTCCGCGCTCATCTCGTCGTGGGACGATCGTGGTGAAGTGGTTGACCACCACCGATCACAAGACGATCGGCAGTCTCTACCTCACGACATCGTTCCTGTTCTTCCTGTTCGGCGGGATCCTCGCGCTCGCGATCCGGACCGAACTGGCCCGGCCGGGGACCCAGTTGCTCTCGAATGAGCAGTACAACCAGGCATTCACCATGCACGGAGCGATCATGCTCCTGATGTTCGCCACGCCCCTGTTCGCCGGCTTCACCAACTGGATCATGCCGCTCCAGATCGGCGCCCCGGATGTGGCGTTCCCCCGCCTGAACATGCTCGCCTACTGGCTTTACCTGTTCGGTTCGCTGATCGCGGTCGCCGGGTTCCTCACCCCGGACGGGGCAGCCGACTTCGGCTGGTTCGCCTACACCCCGCTCAGCTCGGCCGTGCGCTCACCCTCCATCGGCGGCGACATGTGGATCATGGGCCTGGCACTGTCCGGATTCGGCACCATCGTGGGCGCGGTCAACTTCATCACCACGATCATCTGCATGCGCGCGCCCGGCATGACGATGTTCCGGCTGCCGATCTTCTGCTGGAACGTGCTGCTGACCTCGGTCCTGGTCATCATGGCGTTCCCGGTCCTGGCCGCCGCGCTGTTCGCGCTGGAAGCCGACCGCAAGTTCGGCACCCACGTTTTCGACCCCGCCAACGGCGGTGCCCTGCTGTGGCAGCACCTGTTCTGGTTCTTCGGCCACCCGGAGGTCTACATCATCGCGTTGCCGTTCTTCGGCATCGTCACCGAGATCCTCCCGGTCTTCTCGCGCAACCCGGTCTTCGGTTACAAGGGTCTGATCGCCGCCACCATCGCCATCGCGGGCCTGTCGGTCACCGTCTGGGCCCACCACATGTTTCCCACCGGTGCCGTGATGCTGCCGTTCTTCTCCTTCATGACGTTCCTGATCGCCGTCCCCACCGGCGTCAAGTTCTTCAACTGGATCGGCACCATGTGGCACGGGTCGCTCTCCTTCGAAACGCCCATGCTGTGGTCGATCGGCTTCCTGGTCACCTTCCTCTTCGGCGGCCTCACCGGCGTCATCCTCGCGTCACCCCCGCTCGATTTCCACGTGACCGACTCCTACTTCGTCGTCGCCCACTTCCACTACGTCGTCTTCGGAACCGTCGTCTTCGCCATGTTCGCCGGATTCCACTTCTGGTGGCCCAAGTTCACCGGAAAAATGCTGGACGAGCGGCTCGGCAAGATCCACTTCTGGACCCTGTTCGTCGGCTTCCACACCACCTTCCTCGTCCAACACTGGCTCGGTGCCGAGGGCATGCCCCGCCGCTACGCGGACTACCTCGCCTCCGACGGCTTCACCACGCTCAACACGATCTCCACCATCGGCGCCCTCCTCCTCGGCCTGTCCACCCTTCCGTTCCTGTACAACGTCTGGAAGACACACCGGTTCGGACGCGAGGTGATCGTGGACGACCCCTGGGGCTACGGACGCTCACTGGAATGGGCCACCTCCTGCCCGCCGCCGCGGCACAACTTCACCAGACTGCCCCGGATCCGCTCCGAATCGCCGGCCTTCGACGTCCGCCACCCCGAGATCGCCATCCTGGACTACGAGACCCAACGCGGAAAAGAGCACATCCTCGACGTCAACCCCGACAAAATTGGCAGATAGGAACAACAGGCCAAAAGCCCCGACCGATGACGACCACCCACCCACCCAGCGGCGGGCCGTCGCCGACCCGACCCCGGCGCGGCGCGGAATACAGCGGGCCGGGGTCGCGGGATGCCGATAGAAGGGACCGCCGTCTGCGCCTCGGGGGTGCGATGACCAAGCGTGTGCCCTGTCCGCCCGCACCCGGGCCGCTGGAGGCCTACGCCGCGCGGTTCGACGACCTCTTCTCGACGTTGGCGCAGCGGCGCGGGTTCCGCGAGTACCCGGCCGGGCCGTTGCTGCCGAGGGACCGCAACAAGACGCCGACCTGTCTGGTCGGTGCGGAGCCTCTGATCGGTGCACGGCATCCGGCGGTGCAGCGGCTCCGGTTCCTCCTGTCCGGGCCCACCTGGGACCTGTCCGAGCCCACCTGGGACCACAAGCGGATCAACGCCCGCCGCGTGAAACTGTTGCCGGCGGATCCGGCCACCACACCGCACGCGGGCGGGTCCTGGTGATCGACGACTCCGGCGACCGACCCTGGGCCTCCTGGAATCCCTCGGCCTGCACGCCGAAGTCGTCGCCCGCCGCCTCGAACCCTTCGGCCCGGTCCTGACCGCCCGCGCGACCTTCCTGGAACAGCGCGGCCTGATCGCACCGGGCCAACGTCAAGAGGAACTCGTGGTCATCCGCGCCGACGCGCCCCAGACCCACCACCCATCCGCCACACGATCGTGACGCCGAGCGCACACCGAGAACGAACGCCCATCGGGCCATTTCCACCGTCAAACGCACGCGGATGACGAGATGCGGATCTGGATCGGTCCGGTCCCCCGATTTCTCCCGGCCTCGCGTCCCCCCTCCGGCGGATCCGCCCGCGACACCTCGCGTGTCGCGGATGACCGCGCCGCCTCCGGGTATCGGCAGAAACCGAAGCGATCAACACTTTCGCGTTTGCACTCCCGGAATCGGGTTGACCCGGCAAACAGAACAAGGCACCGCCATGCGCCCACGGGCCGACGGCGAACTCGGAACGATTGGAAGCATCATGGTCATGCCCTCGACCGGCAGTCCCCTTCGAGCCGCCCTCACCCTCACCGCACCCATCCTGATGTGGACACTCGCGAACTCGCCGGGACTCGCGCACGCCTCCCCCGTCCCCACGAACGACGGTCGACCGACCCTGACCGCCGACCGCACGGGCTCACTGGACCCCGCCGGCGATCGCATCACCGTGACAGGCCGCGGCTTCCGGCCCGGCAGCGAGGTGCGCGTCAAAACGTGCGACCCCGCCCAGGGGCCCGACGCGGCATGCGACACCGACCTGGGTGAAGAGCCCGTTCGGGTCGACACCGACGGCACCTTCACCCGGGAATTGCGCGTACGCGCCGCGTTCGGTCCCGTCGACTGCCTGCGCACCCGCTGCGCCGTGGCCACCACCAAGGTCGGCGGCGGTGGGGACCGCAGCCAGGAGAGCTACCTCTCGATCGGGTTCCGCGGCGAGGTCCCCGGACTGCCGGCCACCTGGGCACCAAGCCCCTCGGCCACGCCCGGCAGCGACGGCGCGACGGCCGCACAGCCCTCGCCGGCGAGTCCCTCGGCCCCCACCGACTCGGCGCCCCCGAAGGCGCAGGACACCGACACCGACGAGAACCCCTGGGTACTCCCCGCCGTCATGGCAGGCGTGATCGCGGTCATCGCCGCGATTGTGGTGTTCGTGGTCCGCAACCGACGCCAGGCCGGTACGGGACGAGGCAGCGGCGACAAGTAGATCCGAGACCGGGCATGGACCACGAGACTTGGGAATCGGGGCATAGGCGTGGGACCGAAAAACGGCGCGTCGCGTGCGCGGACGTGATGAGGCCTTCGGCCGCGAGTGTCGCCGTCGCCACACACGCCGGTGTCGCGCAGCTGATGTACGGAGGGTTCCTCATCGACGTTCGCACGCCTGTCGATGAGGTTCAGGGCGCTGGGCAGATCATGCGGTCGGCCGCACCAGTGCCGAAATGCTCACGTCCTACCCCCCGGGTATCCCCGCCGCCCTGCCCGGCGAGGGGCTCACGGCCCCGGTCGTGGACTCCCTGACGTCCGGAGTCCGGGCCGGCGTGGTCGTTCCGGACGCGGTGGACCCCAAAGTCGGCAGCGTCCGTGTGGTCGACGAAGAACTCGACGAGTGAGCGCCGATCAAAGGCGAACACGTGCGGGCAACGGCTGTTCGGCTGCGAAACCCACGTGCCCGGCGGCTCGTTTGTCGAGTGTAGGTCTCCGTTGTTCGAGTTCCCGACCGTCGCCCGCGCCGAAATAGCCGAGTTCCGCCAGACACAAAAGCGGGTGTCAAATCGGGACAGCGGGACAGGCTCGGGTGATGTCATCTGTTTCTTGGGGGCGACGTCTTCGTGGCGCGCCCGCGGTGGTCGGGGCCGAACTGCGGGGGATCGGGCGGTCGGCGACCCGTGCGTGGCGAGGTCCGGGGCGCGAGCGGGATCTGGTCTGGCAGTCGGCCAAGGCCGCGCTCGCGGCGGTGCTCAGTTGGGCCGTGGCAGGGTGGTGGCTGCGGGCCCCGATGGCCATCATGGCGCCCTGGGTGGCGATCGTGCTCGTTCAGGCGACGGTGTACCGATCGGTGGCCCAGGCTCTCCAGGTCCTGGTGTCGATGACCTTCGGCACGCTGATCGCCGCCCTCGCCTGGGTGATGTGCGGCAGCACCATCGGGGCGATGGCGGCGGTGCTGCCGATCACGATGCTGATCGGCAACTGGCGGCGGTTCGGGGACAAGGGGATGTACAGCTCGACCAGCGCGCTGTTCGTGCTGTCCTACGGCCCGGTCACCGGCGCCACCATCGGACACCGTCTCGGGGAGGCACTCCTCGGAGCCCTGATCGGACTCGCGGTGAACTTGCTGATCCGGCCGCCGATGCACCTGCGGGACAGCCGCCGCGCCGCGCTCGACGTGGCGGACGAGGTCGCGGAGATCCTGGCCGAGTCGGCCGCCGGGCTGCGCGAGCAATGGGACGCAGCGGCGGCGGACGAACGGTATCGGCGGGCGCTGCGGGTCTCCCGCCGGTGGGAGGACCTGCGGGCGGCCACCGAACACGCACGCGAGAGTGTCCGGATGAACCCCCGCCGGCACCGCCATGGTCCGGTACCGGAGATCGAGCACGGCTTCCTGCCCACGCTGCAGGACCTGGTGGCCCGCACGATCGCGATCACCAGGACCATTCGGGACACCGCGCGAGCGGACGGGGTGGACCTGACCCCGGACGGCAGAACGTTGGCGCCCTACGCGGCCTTCCTGGAGGCACTGGCACGAGCGGTGCGCGAGTACGGACGGGCCGTGGCCACGACCGGCACATCGGCGCGGCCGGACGCGGCAGGCCCACCGAACGCGCGACTGCGCCGCGCCCGGGACGAGTTGGACCGAGCCGCCGAAATCCACTCCGTACTCGCCGAGCGCTTGCCCGAGGCGGCGCGGTCGGGACCGGTGACAACCGCGCTGTCCGGTTCCCTGCTCGCCGAGGCGGGCCGGCTGCTGAGCGATCTGAAGGTCGACCCGGACAGCGGTCTTCACCGGGTCGGAGACTGAGCAGCGTCGCGCCAGAGCAGTCATGTCGGCTCGGCTACCCCGGGGAGATCTCACCGGTGGACGCACCATCGCCGGGCCGGAGCGATCGACGACGGCCGGGTCGGCAAGATCGACGGCCTCCCAATGAAGCTCCTGGCCGCGAAGTGGGACGGGGCAACGGCGTTCGTCCTGCCACGTGCCGAATACGCCGAAGCCGATCGAGCCGCATGCGGCGGACTGCGGCTGGTCCCCGTTGAAACCCTCTCCGACGCGGTGAACGCGTGGAACGCACTCGGCACGGGACGCGGCAAAGTGCCGTCGTGCTGACACGGCATCGGCGAACCCGGCCGTTCGGGCGAGCGTTACCGGCCCCCGTTCCCGGCGCGTCCGCGATCGGCTCGCGTCGGAAACGGGAGCGAGGAGGAGTCGGACGATGTCGGTGGCCGCAAGCGAGCGGCGCGTCAGCCCGGGAGGGTTTCACCTCCGATGGGAGCCAAGACCTCGCCGGAGTAGTAGCCGGACAGACGATTCGACGCGAAGAACACGTACGAGGGGGCGATCTCGTCCGGCTGAGCCGCGCGCCCCATCGGAGCCTGCTGCCCGAACGTGGCGACCTTCTCCGGTGGGAACGTCGCGGGGATCAGCGGGGTCCAAACCGGGCCCGGGGCCACGCAGTTGACCCGGATGCCGCGTTCCTGGAAGGACTGGGCCAGGGAATAGGTCAAGGCGAGGATGGCGCCCTTCGTGGCCGAGTAGTCGATCAAGGTCTTGTTGCCGCGCAGTCCGTTGATCGACGAGGTGTTGATCACCGATCCGCCCGACGGCAGGTGCGCCAGGGCGGCCTTGGTCGTCCAGAAGAAGCTGTGGATGTTGACCCGGAAGGTGTACTCCCACTGCTCGCTGTCGAGTTGCTCCAGATCGTCCACCGGGTTCTGGGTTCCGCAGTTGTTGACCAGGATGTCCAAGCCGCCGAGGTCGCGGGCGGCCCGCGCGACCACGTCCCGACAGTTGAGCTCCACCGACAGGTCGGCGCGAAGAACCACACAGATACGCCCGGCTCGCTCGACCAGCCGCGCGGTGTGTGCGGCGTCCTCATCCTCGCGCTCGGACAGGTACGCGATGGCCACGTCCGCGCCCTCCTTGGCGAACGCGATCGCCACCGCGCGACCGATGCCGGAGTCCCCGCCCGTGATCAGCGCCCGACGACCCTCGAGCAGGCCGCTGCCGAGATAGTCGCGCATCTCGTCCTGCGGCGTGGGATCCATGGCCGACGTGGTGCCGGGGGCCCGCTGCTGCTGCGGCGGCGGCGGGTTCTGCTCGGACGGGGTGCTCATCGCTGCTCCTGTCGTACCACCGGTTGTCGCGTCCGGCACGTGGCCCGGTCGGGAAGTGTCGGCACGAATCGTTGACCGCTACCCGCCCGATCCGCCCGTACTCCCGCGCGCCCGTTCCGCCGCAGGGTGGGAACCATGCCCGCGATCTCCCCGTCCTCCAGCGGCCCCCGAACTCCCACGGCGGCTACGGACGAGTCACCGCCGCCGAACTCGTCGAGGGACCGGCGTTCCGCACCATCGACCGGGTCGACCGGATCGGCCGGATCGGCGACAGCCCGTCCCCGAACGGCTGTTGCGCGGTGATCACCCGGGTCGCCGAACGCGCCGGGCTCCCCGTGCGCCTGGCCGCCCACTCCGGTCGTGCCGGCCGCCATCCGCGCCGGTGACCGCCCCGACGAGGTCCGCGAGATCAGCCGACACGCCTCCGGCTCCGCGCGCCGCACAGCGGCGGGCGTGTCGGTCCTGTGGTGTGCTTCGGCCGCGCCGTCGCTCGCGTGATCGGCTTCGCCCGCTCCGTGCTGTGGAGCCGGCGATGGCCGGTGGTCACAGACGCTCCAGGAACAGCGACATGAGCAGTCGCTCGACCGTGCGGACGAGAGTGCGGGCGGTGGTGATGTCGCTGCGGGAGGCGTGCTTGAGCTCGGCCACTGACAGTCCCATCCGGTCACGTCGTCGCGGACGAACCCGGCGATCTTCCCAATGCGTTGGCGGTCGTGTGCCGGTTGAGCCTCTCGTGTCCGTCGCGCCCGGTCTGCTCGCGCAGGTGAGCCACAGCGACGGGGAGGCAACCGTCGCCTTCAGCGCACTCGACCGCGAGGCCCCGGTGCGCGAGCGCAAAGTGTTGACGGGTCCCGAGTCCGGGGGCGGTCGATCCGCACAAATCCGTGAATACGGGGCCACCCCCGACACCTCGAACGCTACGCGGCACGACCGAAACACACGCGATCTCGCGTACGGGGTCGACTCACCTTCCGCGGTCGCGCCTGATCCGGGCCGCCACCTCGGGGACGGACGCCCAATGCTCGCCCCGGCGTCGTACCCATGTCTCCCGCAGGGCGTTCACCTCGTGGTTCAGGTCGTCCGTGCGGAGGTCGTCCATATTGGGAAGGTCGTATTTCCGCCCGGTCGAGTCGTACAACACGGCCGCCCGTGTCGGCTGGTCCTCCAATCCCCAGGGCAGCGTCTCGATCTCGATGCCCTGCACGTCCCGCCACTCCACCACGCGGGTACGAATCACCCCGCGAAGCGTCACGCCGTGCCCGTCGACGACCGTTGCCCTGATCACGTGCACACGGAAGAGCTCGAAGGACATCAACACGGAGAACAGCCCCATCAGCAGCGGCCCGAGGGAGAACCAGCCGGTCTCCGAAGCGATCCCCACCGTGGCCACGACACCGATGCCGAGCACGAAGACCATCGGGAGCATGCCCGATCCGAGGCCCAGCCGATATTCACGCCACTCCGAGGGATCCCCACGCCCGCAGGACACGACCATCAACTCCGGTGGTTCGACCGGCGAACGAAAATGCGTACGAACTAATCTCCGGACGAGCCAAGCACACGAAGCCCCCGCGCGGGAGGGCGCAATGGTTGCCGGCGTGCGCAGGAACGGTGTCTCCCACATCTGCGTCGCGGCGCGATTCCTACCGGAGGCATATGCCCAATGGGAGGCGAACGTCGGGTGGGTCGCCGGTGTCGGGCGGCCGAACCGGTCGACCTCCGGCGGTTCCCACGCCACCCCCAAGTGCAGCATCCTGGAGGTCGCCCAGGCCATCGGCCGCGCCCTACGCCAACACCCCGGCGAAGGCCGCACCGCCACCGCAAAAACCCCGACCGATGGCGCGAACGCCGGCAGCGACTGACCGAGATCGACCCCGACTGGAACCCCACCGGACGGCCCGATCCGGCGCAGCGGTGGTCGCTGGACTGGCAGCGCATGCTCATCGACCATCCCCGCGCGTAACACCCCCGCGGCCCGCCACTGGGCCATTCGCCCACGCTGTCCGCGTCGCGCGCGTACACCGCCGGGGCCGGCGCAAGCACACCCTGCGGTCGGGCCGAGCGCCACAGGAACGTGCATCCCCACGACAGCCACGCCACACATGCGCCGCCACCCTTGGGCGGGCCACCACAGCAGATCGGTCACACAAGCCTGCCCCGGTGACAAACCAGCGTGCTTCGGCACAGCAACGCCACCGACGGACTCGCCACCAACCGAACGAGGCGCCCAGCTCCGGGAGCCCGATCCCGACCCGACCCGACCCGACACATTCGCGGCGGACGACACTGCCGGGGAACGTATCCGCTGCATGGCTATAGGGAACCCGTGCACCATTTTCCCTTCGCCGTTGGGTGCTTGAGCACTATTTCCCTTCAGGCAGCGCAACTGATGCACCATTTCCCGCTGACAAGAGGCTGCCGATGCACCACGGTTGAGGAATTCTGCCACCACTCGCGTGGCGAATGCGCGCACCGTACGGCGACGTCCGCGACTATCCGAAAAGCGCGGCGAATGAATGCGGTCCGTGGCCGGCGGCCCCGTCGGTTCCGACCGGAGACCGGCCCCGATAACCCGTCCCCGGAAAGGAATACCCCTGCGCGCCATGAACAGACGCGTTGCCAAGTTCTGCGTGGCCATCGCGCTCGCATTCACCACCGGCGTCTCGACAGCCGGCCGGGGCCGAGGCAATCGCCGCCACGCATTTCATCCCGCGCTCCACATCGGCAACGCGGCAACGCACCGGGTGCACGCGCACCCCGACATCGTGGACAACGACGACGGCCCGTTGGACGTGCGGACCGACGGCTACGGCGTGTCCATGCAGCTCCGGGGCAAGGCCAACGGCGTCCGGAGCACGCGATGACCCTTACGGCTCGGGCAAGATCCGCACGCGCTCGTGCCGAAACCGGGCGCCGGACGTGCGCGCCACCCGGAAGTACGGCACGGCTGATCCAGGAACGACCGCCGGCACGTCGGACCGGGGCAGCCGAAAGGCCCGGGTGGCGAATGTGCCACCACGTCGAATCTCCATGCGGGCTTATGAAAGACGCATCACTTTACGCTCCACCGTAATGCTTTTCCGGTGTCGAGCCCGAGCCGATGACATAGTTCGGACATTGCAACAAGTCTTTCCGTGGCCGCGCGAGCGGCAGATCATCGCCCGCATCGCCCGACCCGGTATCGCCGGCAGCAACCGAGAAACGGCTTCATCCACAAAGCGCCGATCCACGCTGCGCACGAGACAGGAGCAGGGCTTCGGATCTACGGTGGTCGCTCCAATCGGCCAACATTTCGAGAGGACACCTATGCCTCCCACCGGTGAAACCCCGGTCACCAAGCGCTCCCGTCGCGTTCGTCGCACCATCGGCGCTCTGGTGGGCGCAGCCGGACTGGCGGCGCTGACCGCCGTCGCCGCGCCGCCCGCCTCAGCCGCCGACGTTCCGGACGGCATCGTGTGGGACCACGTGTACCGCGCCCCCGGCGTCACGGTCTACGTCGAGGAATACGGGGACATCGTCTCCGTCTGCGATTCGGCCGGCAACGGCAAGCCGGCTACGGTGTCGGTCACGGACAGGAGCTCTGCCAGCTACACGATCACGGTCACCAAGGGCTACGGTTCGTGCGTCACGCGCGGGGTCAGCGACGGCAGCTGGTACAACCTGGCGGAGGGCGCACGTATCGACCTCACCTACCAAGGCGCAGGGGGCAGCACTTACTACCGGGCGAGCTACATCAACGACCACTGACGGCCGCCCCGGCCCGATGACGACCGGGTTACGGCAGCGCTGCACTCAGATGCACCGACCTGTCGATCACCTGGTTCCCGACGCCTGCCCGAAGTCCTGCCGGAGTATCGGCGCTCCGGCAGGACTTCGGCGTATTCCCTGGTCAGGAGCAGTGAAGCAGGCATCGAAAACAAAAAGAGCCAGTGTGATCGTCCCGAACACCGGGAAACGGCCCCCGGCCCGGAGTTCCTCGGCGGAGGTCCACCCAGGTTCTCGCGGACAGTGCCACCCGTACCAGTGTCGGGGGTGGGGCGTGGGGGGTGTCGTCGGTCATGTGGCGACCGTAGTCGTCGGGGTTGGTGTGCGGCCTCGGGATCGGGTGTCTCCGCTGTCTCACGCGTCCTCGGGGAGGCCGGTTCGGCTTGTTCGCCCGGTCGGGCGCGGGCTCGTTCGTCTCGTTCGGGTGAACTGCCCGCGCTGGGTGCCGGGTTGGCGCGACTGTCGGCGGGTGCCTTTCGCGGGGTCCACACATTCGCCTTCGGCGTGTTGTGCGGGCTGTGCCCCGCGGAGGATGACGGGGAACGGCTCCAGTCGCGGCAACGCGTGGATGCCGTCGGCGAACTCCCGAACCCCGCCGACCCGATCGCGGCCACCTGCGGTGAAGCCGCTCCGTTCGTCTCGTTCCGGCAGGGGACGAATTCGCCAACGGCATCCGCAGCAAGGCGCGGTCGCAGCCGTTCTCGTTCGTCGCGCGGGCCACCGGTGGAGGGGATCACCGGTGGCCCGCTGACGGGTCATCCCGCCTGGCCTCGCCGGATCCGGTCGGCGATCGTTTCGATCTGATGGTCGAACAGGCGGTCCATGCTCGCCATCGGCTGCGGGCCGGGTCCGGGCGCAGCAGGCCGGGCGCGAGGTCGTTCAGGCCGATGTGGCGGCCGGGGTGTAGGAGTCCTTCGAGGTGTTCGAGGACGAGGGCGTTCAGGTTGGTGTCGCGAGGGTGCGGTTGACGGGTTCCATCGCGGGGTCGGGCGGGCGGTGGGTGGCGAGGACGCGGCGGTACATCACGTGGTGTTCCTCGTCGGGTCGGGCGGCGGCCTCTTCGGTCGTCACGGCCCGGCAGGTGACACCTTCGTCGTTGGTGAATTCCCGACATACATGTCGGGGACCTCCCAAGGTCAACGGACCGGGAACGGTACTCCGCCGATCCGACGAGGGGAAGAGAATGGCTCGGGCCGGGGTGGTCGAGGGGTGTGCTCGCGCGTGGGTTCTCGGCCTCGTGGCCGCAGCGGGTGTGCGGTCGCCCGGAACGCTGTGCGTCCCGGGCGGTAGGTGTACAGGCGGGCAGCCGTAAGGCTCCTGCGGTTTGCTGGACTCGGCCGTTCTCAGGCCGCGGCCGTGGGGTTCGCCGGTTCGGTGTCGGGGCGGTGTTCGGTGTTGACGCGGTGGGCTTGCTCGAGCCTGCCTTCGAGCACGGCGATGCGGCAGGCTGCCTCGATGGAGGTTCCGTGGTCGGCGAGTTCCCGGGCGCGGGCGGCGATGCGCAGTTGGTGGCGGGAGTAGCGGCGGTGTCCGCCGGTGGAGCGCTGCGGGGTGATCAGGCGGGCTTGTTCGACGGCGCGCAGGAAACTCGGGGTGGTGCCGAGGAGTTCGGCGGCCCGGCCCGTGGTGTAGGCGGGGTAGTGGTCGTCGTCGAGGCGGCCGTGCGGGTCCTCTGCTGTCATCACACCTCTCTGTGGAACGCGTTGAGGGGCCCTGGTGCCGTTGGCACCAGGGCCCCGAAGGAACTGCTACACCATCCGCCGGCCCTGACACTGTGCCGGCCTGTCGTTCCGCAAACCCGACCGAACCGCAGCCGGGGGTTGCGGGGATCGCGGATTCGTGACCGGAGACCACCTCACCAACGATGTCCTGCGGTACCCGGGTTGGAGACTTCCGCCCGGGCGATCCCGATGGCGCTTCCACTCCTTCGTTCTTCCTCGGTGACCAGATTGCGTACTGCCGGTACTGCCCTATCGGTTGCTGCGTACTGCTCTCTTGGGTTACTGCGTACTGCCGGTGCTGCCTTCTTGCGTGCCGCGGGTAATGCGTACTGCTCGGTGGCCCGTGACGGCGCCACCCCTGCTTCGCCAGCCGGCCCCGATCGCCCGTTCTGCGTGTCGCTTGGCTTGGAACCCCACTGCCGAACCTCCCGGTGCGCGCGCCCGCAGCCGACGCCTTCACCGAGGTACCGCTCACCTACTCCACTGCGACCTGCACTTGCCGGTACCGCCACCGCGTGAACCGCGGTACTGCTCACGGCTGCCCTGGTCACTGCGGACCGCCCGGTACGTCCGTCAGTCCCGTCGCCGTCCTGCGACAACCCTGGCTTCGGGACACCACAAGCGCACCGTCCTGCACCTGCGACCTCATGTACTGCGCACTGCGACTACGGGTACTGCGACCGGCAGTTCGTCTCTGCCAGGCCCTTCGGTCTCTCTGGGCTACGACAGAAACCATAGCCACAGCACCACCTGATGTCTACTGCGGCCACGATAGATTTTCGCGCGCCGGGTGGTGAGGTAATCGGCTTCGAGCGGATGGCGGGCGCGTGGCCGTCATCCCCGAGGACGGCGTCGTCCACTCCCGGCGAGACGCCGCCACCGGCGCCGACCTCACCAACACATCACGACCCTCGAGAACCGAACCACCCACCCCGGGTGACGACTGAGCGCGCAAGGAATCGCCCCGGCAACACGGCGCCGCCGGTGCGCTACGAGGCGATTCGGGTCGCCAACCCCGAGAGTCCGGGGACGGGGTTCCTACTGTTGGTGGTGCCGCGCAGCCCGCACAGCCCGTACGGCCCGCACGCGGCCGCGTGTGCTGCGCGCGGCCGGAGCCGGCGCCCGGTGGTTCGTGAACTCAGCAGATGTGTCGCGGAATTCGAGTTGAGAAAGGAAGGTGAAGGTCATGGACTGAGGTGACCCCGCAGAAATGGCGCTCGATCAGATGGACCGGGCGAACACCGTGACGTGGGCCGTCGACGACACCGCCGTGCCCGGCGAAACCTCCGTACTGGCGACATCCGCCCGCGCCCGGCAGGGACCAACGGAACCCCGGTGCTCACCACCCACCGCCTGATCTACGCCAAGGAGGGCCGGCCCACCGTGGCGGTGCCCCTGGGGCATCACCGACATCACGACCACGTGGTCACAGCTCACCGGGCACGTACTCAAGATCGTCGCCGTCGGCGGTGCGTACGGTTGGGAGAACCTCGCCCGGGCGGACACGTTCGTCGATACGCTGCGCGACGCCGTCGCCGCCGCGGTTGCCGCGGCCGCGAGAGCGCGGCAGGACACTGGGGAACCAGCCGCCCCTCGGCGGCCGGACAGCCCGTCGATGCTCGACGAACTCGCCCGGCTCGCCGTCCTGCACCGGCACGGCGCACTGACGGACGACGAGTTCGTCCGGGCCAAGAGGCGAAGCATCGGCGGCCGACGACACCGGAGCGGGGCCGATCCCGGCCGTTGCCGGTGCGGCGGACGGCCGGGCGAAAGGCTCTGCGCAACGCCGGCCAGGGCGCGTTCGAGGCCCTGAGCCACGAACCCGACATCCCGACCCGCCGTCGCCCTCCGCACGGCCATGGGTGCGGAGGGCGGTCACCAGGCGGAGGATCACACCATTCCGGGGCCCCGGTCGTAGGTGAGGAAGGCCGCGCCGCCCTTGAGGATCGTGTGGTCGACGAGCTCCCAGGCATTGGGTGCGAAGATCGCGGTCCGCCCGAAGAGGGGAATGCCGGAACCGATGGTGAGCGGGCTGAGTTTGACGATCACCCGGTCGATCTCGCCGTAGAGGGCGCCGGCCAACTCCCCGCCGCCGACGAGCCAGATGTCCTTGCCATCGGCGCGCTTCAGCTCCCGGATCTTCGACACCGGGTCGTCGGCGACGAGTTCGACGCGGGGGTCCGTGCTTTCGGTCAGCGTCCGGGAGAAGACCAGGTGCCTGAGGTGGGGGTAGGCGTCGGTCACGCCGGCCGCGAGGCCGACCGCGTAGCTGTTGCGACCCTCGACGACGGTGTCGAAGCAGGTGCCCTCGGCAGTTACGCCGAGCGCGGTGCGGGCAGGCCCCGGCAGGGTCTCGGGGTACTCCTCGACGAGGTGTCGGATGTAGTCCTCCGACGGGGACCAGAAGCCCCCGGGGCCGGTGGGGTCGGAGCCGTCGGGCCCGGCGATGAAACCGTCGAGCGTGGCGGCGATGAAGTATACGAGCTTGCGCAAAATGGGTCCTTTGTCGATCTGTTGCGGTGTGGTACGGGACGGCGCGGTGCGGTTGCGATGAAGTGCGGAGTCGGCGGGCGCTGTTCGGGAGCGGACGCCGTCGCGGGGTTATTTCGTGGTGGTGGGGAACGGAGTGACGATGCGCTCCACTGCCCGGGTGACGAGCTCGTCGCGCTCGGCGTCGGTGAACACGTCCGGCAGCGTGAGCTGCTCGACGATCAGCCAGTTCATGGCCAGGTACATCAGCAGAACGGCGGTCGCGCCGCCGGGCAGGCTCGCGGACTCGTGTCGGCTGACGTTCTCGTCGATGTCGGCGCGGACCCGCTCGGTGAGCAGAGTGCGCAGCTCCGGCCTGCGGGTGGCCTCCAACCGCAGTTCCAGCAGCGCCAGATGCCCGGAGGGGAAGGCGGTGATCCTGCCGAGGCTCTCCCGCAACATCGCGCCGTACGACGCGGCATCCCGCGCCTGGTCGAACATCTCGGCGAGCGCGCCCTCCTCCGGCCTGAGCCGCTCGTAGACACGGGCGCCGGCCTGGACGAGCAGGTCGTCGCGGTTGCGGAAGTAGTTGGACGCGGTGCCGACGGGCACCCCCGCCTCCTTGTCGACGGCGCGCTGGGTCAGGCCCCGCGCCCCTTCGCGGGCGAGAACCTCGATGGTGCCGTCGAGCAGCGCGGCCCGACGGGGTGAGTTCTGACGCATCTCGCACACCCCTCTTCGATCTGAAGTACACCGAGAGTGAAGCACTTCAACTGAAGTACGTCAAGTGAAGTACTTCAATCTAAGTACGTCAGATGAAGTGCTTCAAAGGAAGTGGTCGGAAATGGGCGCAAGACAGGCGCACCCGCAGCACCGCGGGCGATTCGCGGGAATCATCCGATCTTCCGGTGGCACGCGGTCGGGTCGTCGATGTTCGTCGTGGCTCGGATCCGCCTCGCAAAGCACCGCGCTGACAGTGCCGAACTGTCGGCGTGGCGTGGCGTGGCGTGGCGTGGCTCGGCGCCGGCTGTCGGGCCTGGTCTCTAGGGTGCGGCGGGTGAACATCGACGAACTCGACCGCCAGGAACGCTTCTTCGACGGAGTGCCGCCGCGCACCGTCGATCTCCTGCTTGAACAGGGCCACTTGGACGTGGTGGTGGACACGGCGCGGCTGGGCGAGTGGTGGTGTGCCCGGGGTGCGGTGAAGCATTTCCTGGCGTGTGGCGAGTACGAGGCGGCGTGGGAGGTAATCGCCCCGTTCGCCGAGACGGGGTGGTGGCCCGCCGTCGAGGAGGCCGCCCGGGTCTTGAACACCCGGGGTCGGGGCGAGGAGGCGATCGCGCTGGTGCGGGCCCGGGCCGAGGGCGGCGAACGCCTCGCCTGGACTCCCTGGCCCGGCTCCTCGCCGACAACGGCCGGATCGACGAGGCGATCGAGGTACTGCGCCCGCGCCTGGGCGACTGGTTCCACCGCGACGCCCTGGTCGAAATCTCCGACGGTCACGGCCGTGATGCCCGGGTCATCGACCTCCTGCGTCGGGCCGACGGCAGGGGTGGGCCGTGGAACACCGCGGTCATCATGTTGGCCCGGGTACTGGAGCGTGGCGGGCGGGTGGACGAGGCCGTCGAGGTGCTGCGCACGCGGATCGACAGGGCGCGGCACACGTCTACGAACGACGTCGAGGAGTTGACCGCGATCCTGGCTCGGCACGACCGCTTCGACGAGTTGCGTCTGCTCGCCACCGGGCCGCACGCCCGCTGGGCGGTCGGCTCCCTGGCGGAGAGGTTGGAGCAGTCGGGTCGCGTCGACGACGCCGTTGCGGTGCTTCGCTCGGCCGTCGAGGCGGACGTGCCGTGCGTCGCGGACCGGTTGGCGCTCCTGCTGGCTCGCAGCGGCCGCGTCGACGAGGCGGTGGAGGCGGTGCGTCCGGAGTTGGATCACGTGGACTGCGCTTGCCTGATGGTCGAGTTCCTCGAACTCCTGATCGCTGCCGGCGGTGCGCGGATGGCCCTCGACCTCGCGGCCGAGACGGCGGAGCGGAATACGCACGTCGCGGAGTACGTCACGGGTCTGCGTCCGTGGTTGTTGTCCGAGACCGGGCGAGGAGACGAGGCGATCACCGAGGTCGCCGCCCGGATCGAGAACGACGACGACCGGCGCGGCGTCGAGCAGTTGGCCGTGCTGTTGGAATCGGAGGGCAGGGTCGACGAGGCGATCGCCGCGTTGTGGGATTACGCCGCCGAAACCGGCTACGGTCGTTCACACTTGGCCCACATGTTGATCGGGCAGGGGCGGGTGGAGGACGCGATCGCGGTCCACCGCCTGCCGAAACCCGCGCCGTGCGATCCGGTGGATGATCCGCGGGCCGACGTATCCGCAGAGCCCCCATCCCTGTGATACGCGGCACCGAAGCCGGCGTGGGATCCGGTTCATCACCTGACACCGCGCGGCCGGCCGAGTAGCCGGGGGCCGACGCCCTCCGTGGGGGTGTGGTTCGTGGCTCCTCGCGGTCCTGCTCGGCGCCCGCCGAGGGCGGGGTCGGGCGGCAAGTCGCCGTCGTACGCAAGCGCGTCCTCGGCGGCGGCCTCGTCGCGTTCACCCCCGGGGTTCGAACAGCGGCTCAGCCCGGGCCTCGAACTCCGGGGCCAGGACGGCGCGCAGGCGGCGAATGCCTGCCCGCCGCTTCGGGCCGTCGGGGGTCTCGTCCCACAGTGCGGCGAACTCGGAGTCCTCGGCGATCACCCGGTCGAGCGCAGCGACGGGCAAGACCCCGAAGATCGTCCGAGAAGATCGGGAGGGCTTCGGCGGGACCGTGGACCGTGCCGATCGGGTCGCCGCCCGGGCAGTGTGCCGCGACGAGCGCGGCGGCGGCCACCACCTCCTCCCGCCCGGGCTTCGGCAGTTTCGGGCGCGGTCCACGCGGGTGGGCGCGGCCCGCACGAGCGCCTCGCGCCGGTCCAGGGACGCCTCGCCCAAGGTGAGGGCGAAGTCGGCGGCCATGTCGTACTCGAAAGGCTCGATGTCCCACGTGCCCAGGGCGTGCTCCGTTGGTGTCCGAAGTGGGGGTCCATCGACAGGTCCGGCACGACGCGGGAGGCGTCGCTCCGGGGTCCGGACCGGCAATGGGCGGGTTTATGCCGACTGGCGTTTGACCACGGCGTCACCCGCAGCTGCAGCGGCGACGAAGAACGTTGCGAGACGAACGAGTCCCTCGTGCAACGCCCGCCTCACGTCGTCGTCCCACGGCATCAGGAGGTCCAGCGGCGAGTCCTCGTCGTCGGTGAACACCGATTCCACCTCCCGAACGCGCTGCGCGACGTCGACGCCGCGCAGGAACCACGCCGCCTCGCGAACCTGCGGAGGCTCGAGCACCCACACCACGGCGCCGAGGAACCCGTACTCCGGGTGTTCCTCTCCCTCCTCGCGTACCTCGCCTCCGTAGACGGGGAGTTCGCACGCCCCTTCCTCCCGGTCGTCGAAGGTGAGCACCGCGTGCATCACGTCGCCGATGCGCTCGACCCCCAGCACCATGCCCGCATCCCGAAGCGAAGCGAACTCCCGGTCGTGCCAGTACGGCACCATCTCCTCCAACTCCCGCGCGGACCCACCTGCCACCGTCCCACCGGGCAACCGCCGCCAGAAGAAGCTCGCACCCACCACGACTCCCCCGGCCGCGATGTCCACGCCATCCAAAGGAGCCATGGCACCTGCCGGACCAGGGCGCCGTGTTGCTCGATGCGAGGGTCGCCGAGGAGGGCGCGGAGTTCGTCGGAGACGGGGTCGTCCACCAGGCACAACCGGGCGAGACCGTCCCCGACGAAGTGCGGGAACCGGTGCCACGGGAGCGCGTCGTGGGGGAACCTGTCCTTGTCCTCCTGTGACATCGCGCCCATGGCGGTGCGCACGGTGCCCACCCCCGCCTGCGGCCACCCGGGCCGGCGATCGTCCTTCACGGTCACGCCTTCGGACACCGCAACGCTCCCCCATCAGCGACCACGCGCGGCGTGGTCTCTCGTCGTCCGTCGCCTCACCGATCGCCCAACCGCGATCAGGACGAACGGAGCCTAGGCGTGCCGGCTGACAGTCGGTCAGTCGGAGTTGGGCCACACGAGGATGCCGTTTCCGAACTCGGTGGTCACGGGGATCCACGCCTCCGTTGCCTCGGCCAGGCGGGATTCGTCGACCTGCACGGGTGTACCGGGGTGGCCGAGGTCGAAGAAGGCCGGGGCGGTGCCGAGGGGGAGCCTGATCGGGGCCACAGCCGCGCGGAGTGCGGCGAGGTCGATCTGGGTCCAGGTCCTCGGGCCGCCGGTCCCCGCAAACTCCCGCACGAACAGGTCGTTCAGGGCCGCGTACGAGTCGGGGGCCTGCACGGGCACCAGACTGCCCTCGACCTCGCTCTGCACGCACGAGGTCCCGCACGTCTGAAGGTGGTAGACCGTACCGGTAGGGGCCTCCAGCACCACGAACAACCAATCGTGTTCGAGGAGGTCGAGGTGATCGAGATCGACACGAAGCGCGCGGCGTTGTTCCATCACCGCATGCTGCAATCCCGCGCCCGCGGTGTCTCCGCGTTTTCCGTGGCTACGCTCCTTCCACGCGTGGCGTTCTCGGCACGGCGGTCGTCGACAGCTATCCCCCGTACGGCGTGATGGTGCGCCCGCCCGTGAGTTTCCGACTGCCGGTGACCTTGCCGCCTGGGACCTCGGGGGGTGCTCAGGGGGCGGTCGGCCACCTCTCCATGGCCGTGACGGTCTCCATCGGATGGGCCTCGAAATCGGTCATCCCGAGTTCGCCGCCCTGCCCGAACGCCGGCCACAACCCGACGAGCCGCTCCTCCCTCTGCGGGCTCAGCCCGGCGCACAGGCTGCCGGGGAAGGCTCCGACGCCGTGGGTGAGGCCACACACGGCAACCGGGGTGAGGTGCGGCCCCTATTCTTCCCCCATGCCCGTCAACCAGTACGTCTACTTCGCGCTGTCCAGCCGCTACACGACCGCTGCGGAGATGACAGCCATTCTCGGTCTCGAACCCGACGAGACCACGGTCCGCGGAAGCCGCACGACCGACCCCAAAGCCATTCCGGTGCTCCACCGTTGGAAAGTCGTCTGCCGCGAACCGGGCCTACGTGTCGACGAGCAGATCACCCTCGTGCTCGCACGCCTCGCTCCCCGCACCGAAGCCATCGCCGCGCTCGCACGCCGCTTGGACGCCGAAGAGCGGGAAGGCCCCAGCGCCGTCCTGGAAGTCGTCCGACGTTTCAACGACGAACCGGGTCCCCCCGGTCATCCCGACAGCCGGGACGGCGGGACCCCACCGAACCTGTTCGGCTGGCATCTCGACCGCGAAGTGCTCGACTTCCTGCAGACCACCGGAACCGTCCTCGACATCGACGAGTACGACATGACCCCGGACCATGCCGAAGACTGAGCCCTTTCAGCCGCTCCGACCAACCAGCTCTGCCCCCACGCTCGGCATACTCGCGGGTTCGGCGGAGGTCGACCTATGCGGAAATCCGCATGGGTCTACGAACTCGGCTGGCTGCCGCTGCCCGAGGACGGCTCCTCCGCGCTGTTCCAGGTGATCAAGGCGGCATTTCCAAAGCGCACATGTTCCGGCGCATGTGTGCCGGACGGAGCCGTAACCTCGAGGGTTCGACCTGTGTAAGGTCCGGAAGTCTTGGTACTCGTCGCAGACGATGCCCTGGTTGACCCAGCGCTCCGGGTCGGCGGCGAGATCGCCCTCCGCCGACTGGACTGCGTCCTCGGGGGTGGGCAGGACGGCGACCTCCCGACCCAAGCTGGTGGTCTCCATGGGCGCGACGCTCGTCATGAGGCTTCTCGCTCTCCGTCGATCCCCGCGTCTCGGTGGTCTGCGGGGCCCAGGACTTGCGGCTGCCGTTCCGGGTGTTCACGACCTTGTCGCCGACCACGATCTGGCGCCGGCAGGCACGTCGACGTTCGCCGAGTTCCGCGGCCTCGCGACGACCGAGTTCCGAGAGCCGGCCGGGGAACCAGCCGGTGGCGAAGCCCGCCTCGTTGTCGGTGGTGGTGGCGTGCGTCTCGTAGGCGATCTCTACGGCCATCGCGGGGATCCTGGGTGCGGGGCCTGGGTGCCCGGGCACCCGGGCACCCAGGCACCCAGGCACCCGGGCACGCGGCGCTCGCGGCATTTGGTTCGACCCGGACCCGGACCCGGCGGGAGGCGATCTCACCCTCTCGACACGGACCCCGGCTACCCCCGGGAACAACAGTCCGGCCCAGCCGGACCACGTGATCTCCATGCCCCGACCGTGCGGACGAGACGGCACCGAGACGAGCTCCGGGAAGAGAGTTGACGGAGCGTCAGGCCAAGGGGCGTACGGCCCGGACGTACTCTGGCGCCCACAATCGACGCACGCGCCGCTGCCCCGCCCCGTCACTCACCGTGGCAAATCCCGGAAAGTGACGCAAACCCGATGAACGTGCGGAGTGATGGGGCTCGTGAAAGGTCCTCCCGCTCGGGGATTCCTCGGAACCCCCGGCACTTGAGCCGGAGATCGGGATGCCGGGTCAGAAGACCACGGCGATCTTTCCTGCCAAGCCGCCCTGGAGAAAACGAGCGTGTGCTGCCTGGATCTCTTGGAGGCCGAAAACGGAGGCCATGCGCGGCCGCAGGGAGCCGTCGTCGACGAGCCTGGCCAGTTCGTCCAGCCCCGTGCCGTCCTCGTGCACCTGGTTGACGGTGGTACGCACGCTGCGGGAGGACATGTCGGGGACTGGACCGGCCTGGGTGGCGATCGACGCGTATCGGCCTCCGTCGGCCACCGCTTCGGTCACGAATGCCCCGAAGGTGTCGAAGACTGCGTCATAGTGACGGTCTTGCAGAGTATTGCGGTCGGTGGTGACGAAATCGGCACCGTGAGCGCGTGCGAAGGCTCCCTGCGCATCCCGGGAGACCAGCGCATCGACCCGGGCGCCGCGTGCGCGGGCGATTTGCAAAGCCAGTCCGCCGACCGCCCCTGCGGCGCCGGCGATCAGCAGCCGCTCACCGGACTTGACGGCCAGCCAGTCCAGCGTCTGCAAAGCTGTGAGTCCGGGCAGCGGCAGCGTGGCCGCCTGGGCCAGACTGACGGACCGCGGCGCGGCGGCGACTGCCTGGGCGGGAAGGGCGACCAGGTCGGCCCAGGTCCCGCGGCCTGAGCCGAGTTGATGCGACATGGCGATGACGCGGTCACCTGCGCGCAGCCCGGTGCTGCCACCCGACCACGTGGCACGCAACAGGGCAACGGCACCGAGCCGGCCCTCGTTCTCCCGGGTGCGGGTCAGGGCGCGGAGCCGGGACAACCGGGGCTTCCAATCCGGGTCGGCACCGTCGGCCGCGGCCAGCAACGCCCGCAGATCGACGCTGTCCCAGGGCCCGTACTCGTTCTCGAAAACGGCCCGGGCGACCAGCGGGTGCCCGGTGCCGGCGAGCCGCCGACGGAGGACGGGGTCCTCGGCAACGGCATCCGTATTGCGCGCCAGCGCCCCGATCCATTCGCCGCCGACTGCGATCGCGGCGTCCGAAAGCGGCTGTGGGACGTGCGGCGCGTATCGAACCGCGTCGGCGAAGGCCGACGGATCCCTCCTGATGGCCGCCTCCACATCGGCCTGCCGGCCGTGGGCCGCCAGACACTCGATTCCTGGCATGCGCGGCATCTTTGCCATGCGGTACTCCCCCGTCCGGCCGACCGCGGCTCCGCCCGGCCGACGCCATTGCGTGGCCAGGGACACTAACAGCGCACACCGCGGGACCGGATCCAGCGGCGGGAGGCCGGTGAACCGCAACGGTCAAGCCTCCGCCAGGAGAACATCGACACCAAGATCAATCGTTGGCTTTCGATGCTTCAGTCGTCCCTGAGAGACCGGCGAACCGGAGTCGCGGGTTGCCTGGACGAGTTCGTTCCGCTCATCCTCCAACTCCTACCTCGTCCGGTCAGTGAGCCGAAGGCGGCGGCCGACACAGGAATCCCGACCGTGAACCCCGTCCTCGCCGGCGCACGACCAAGCCGCTGGGCGCGAGGTTCCACTGCCCCGGCCGGTATTCCGGAGAGCACACGCAACCACCGCCAGGTCATACGGTCGAGACAGGCGGTTGGGGATCGCAAACGGCAGGAGTCCCGTCCCCGTGCAGAGACCGAGGGCCGGTGCCCCACGGGCCGGGCCATGGACTACTGCCTGTCCCCGGATCGGACCGAGCCGACGGTCGTGCTGCGGGAAGGCCGGCGGCCGCCATGTCGCGCCGTCCGGATCCCGAAGGATGCCTGGGCGGCGAAGCGGATGCTCCGCGCGAACCTCCGCCACAATCGGTAACAATTCAGTTACATTCGATCACTGTGAGGGCATGCAGCGAATCCCATCCGCTGCCGGAGGTGTGACAAATCCGCGCACCGATCGCCCGCTCGCACGTGATCGCGACGGCCTTTGGGGGCCACGTGAACAACATCTACGCAGAGGTGGTAGCTGTCCCATGACACAGGAAGCCAGGATCGACGTCGAACTGACGTGGAAGCAGGACGAGGAGAAGTCCTCGGCGGACCAGGTGGCGGAGTTCGCCGGGAACCTGCCGCAAGGCCCTTGGTTCGGCACCCCGATGGCCGTCGCGCGCGACGGCGACCGGAAGCCCAAGCACATTTGGCCGCTCCGGTCCGCCCGACCGTACCGGCGGGAGGTGGCCGTCGGCGAAGCCGCGGTCTACCTCGCCGACGGCCACAAGGAGTTGCAGCGGCCGTTCATCTTCGCGGACGGTTTCAACTACGGCCGCAGTGACCTCCCGGGACTGTTTGCCCACTTCAACGCGCCCTACCCGGGCAGCAGCGTGGGGTTCCTCGAGCAGCTGCTCACCGCGGGCATCGACGTCGTCCTGGTCGGCTTCGAGGAGCGGCACACCTACATCCAGGCCAACGCCGGGGTGGTGATCAGCGCCATCAACAAGGTCATCCAAGAGAGGCAGGGCAGTGAGCCGCTGATCGTCGGCGGAGTCAGCATGGGCGGCATCATCACCCGCTACGCCCTCGCCGAGATGGAGAGCCGGCAGCAGGACCACCAGACCGCGACCTATCTCTCCTGGGACTCCCCCCACAACGGCGCCTGGATCCCGCTGATCCTCCAGCAGATGGCCTACTTCTTCGAGTCGCTGCCGGCCGCGCCCGGCAAGGTCAAGGAGGCCGAGCTGATCAGGAGCCCTGCCGCGCAGCAACTGCTGTACGCATGGGTGCCGGACGCGAAATACGAAGGCCCCGTCGCCACCTCCAGCGAATTGCGCACGCAATTCCTGGCCGAGCTGGAAGACCTCGGCCGGTTCCCGCAACGTCCGCGCAAGCTGGGCGTGGCCAACGGCACCGGCGACGGCACCGGCCGTGACCTGCCGGCGGGCACGGAGGTGTTCAAGCGGCAGGTACCACTGATCGTCTACGCCCGGGCGAACTTCCAGCCCGACGGCGGGACGCGCGAGCCGATCGGTGAGATGCGGGCCGTCGGCCAGGTCCGACGGGGCTTCACCTCGCACGTTCCCGGCCTCGACGGCGCCCCCGGCGGCACCCTCGACTCCTTCGGCAAGATCGCCGCCGCACTCGGAGCCGACCTCCCGGAAACCTACAAGTTCAGCTGCTTCGTCCCCTCGGTGAGTGCGGTCGCTCTGGACTACGACCCGGCCCGGTGGGACGTCAACCCGTACGAGAAGGTCGAAGCGGCCGACGAGAAGAGCGCACTCGACGAGTTCAAGTGCGACAGGGAGAACACCGTGCACAGCCAGGTGACCAAGACACTGGTCGACTGGATCGTGGAGCGAATCGTCCACTGATACCGACGAATCGGACAGCACGGGACATCGGCCGCCCGCGGATCGCCGCGCGGCGGCTTGTTCCCAAAGGGTGCGGGGACGGGCCGCAGGTCGGCGGCGTCCCCGGCCCCGGCCCCGGCCCCGGCGGCAGCAGGACGGAGACGCAGAGGATGTCGTCGACGTCGCGGTTCGCCGGACCCGCCGCGTGGATTCTGTTGCTGCCATGAGTGCTTCGATCCGCGGGCACGGTGTCGTCCTCGGTGGCTTCTCCGCACGAAGACACGGTCGCCGTCGTTCCTCACAACTTCCCGACCCGCCAATCGAGAAGCGGTGAGCCCGACGGGGGCGAGCCCCGTCGCCATCGTGCCGGGTCCGACGAGATTACCGGCCGCGGCCGCCCCAGAAAGCGACCCCAGCCGGAGCGGCGGTCTCGATCCGCCGCAATTCCCGGGCGCCGCCTCCAGAGGTACTTGACGTCGATGATCGACAGGCCGTCGATCGGCACCTCGTTGGACAGGTCCAGGCTGTCGCCGCCGTGCTGGAGGCCCAGCGGATCCGGGGACCGGGGAACCCACCCTCGATGTCGGCGGTGGCCGGGGTGTCGGGCGCGGCAGCGTCGACGAGCCCGGGGAGGCGGGCGGCGAGGTCCACGGCCGACTCCCCGGGCCGCCTCCCCAAACTTTCGGCGGCTCGGGCGAGTTGGTCCTCACCGACGACCGAAACGATCCGGTCGGCTGTGATCGCCTCGTTGGGGCCGTCGCCGACCCACGACCGAACCCGAGACTTCAGGCCGGCTTCGGCCAGGCTGATGGCCGGGCCGACGGTGCTTGTACGGCTTGCTGCCCTTCGTTGCGGAGGATGATGGCCGAAAGGTCAGAAAGCGCGGACCTTGGACAGTTGGCCGTCACCGCACCGCCCTCCGCCTTGTCTGGCGGCAGGATTGGGCCCATGGACGAGTCGAGCACGCTCCCACCGGATGCGGCACATGTAGGCAAGCGACTGAGCGAATGGGCCGACGACGATGAGCGGGTCGGCGCGATGATGCCGGACGGCCCGCGAAGCCACGGCGAGGCATGTTGGGGCGTCCTGGAACCCACGGGACTGGTCCATCGTCAGCCACCCGGAGACGCCCATGACGGCCCGCGAGACCCCGCTGAACTGGATGCGGCCCTGCGCCTCAGGCTCACCGTCGACAGCGCACCCTTGTGGATCATGGCGACACTGACCCGTTTTCTGGCGATGGACGGGGGCCCACCCGAGGAGTTCGTTGCCAGGGCCCGCGCGTTGGCGGATGACTTGGTCGAGTTGCTGGGCCCCGAGGGTGACTGGCGGGCGAACGGTGACTATGTCGTGCGGGGCGTGCGGGGCGAAGGCTATCCACCCGAGCCGTTGTCGAAGGCCCCGGAAGGCGCGCGTTGGTCGCCCGGCGGAATATGGGTACCCGTAACCGTTGCCCCCTTCGATGCCGCAGTCGTCGGCCGGGGCGCAGGCCATTGCGTAGTCATCGTCAGAGCGGAAGCCTGAGACGATACCGGCGGCTTCGAGGTCGCGCGCCCGCCTGGCCGAGGAAAGACTCGACCACTTCGCCGACGACCCCAAGACGGACGCCGTCGTCTACGCACTGCTGTCGATCTCGCTCCGCCTCGCCCGAACTGCCCGACACATCCCGCGAGCTGGACTTGATCGACGGCCGCCTGCTGGGGATTGCGGAGAGAGTCAGCACGATGGCCTACAAGGACTGGTCTCACGAGAGCACAGGGGGGCGGCATGGCGTTCCAGGCCGCACACAAACAATGGGGAACCGTTACTCCCTCCACCCGCCACGTGGTCGCCACGGGCAGGCGGAGGCCACCCGTCCCCACCGGTGTGCCCATGTCGCGGCTGCCGGTCGGAACGCCCGCTCCATCGAAGGCGACACGCACCGGGACGGGTGCAGGTCGTTCCGCACGACCTGTGTCGGGAGTTCGCTCCCCTTCAAGGTGTACGGATTGCGCGCGGCGCGCCGACCCCCGGCAGTTCAGGCGGTCGCGCGCGAACGGCCGAGGCGGTCGCGTACCACCACCCGGCGACGAGTTCCGATGCAATCGCTGCATGCACAGGTTCGTCACACGCGAGCCCATCCAACCGACCATCGCGGCGCCGGCCCGCCGCGAGTCAACCGCACACCGCCCTGCGGTCGCGGTGTGCGGTTGGGGCGGACCGCAGGGCGATTCGGACCAAGTCCTGCGGACGGACGTCGTGCGCCCACCCGGTCAGGCGCACGGTGGTCGTCGTCGCCGGGCGCAGCGCGAGGTCGACCAAGTCGTGCCCGTACAGGGGCCGGTCTCGCCGGTTCGATCACTTGGAAGAGGCTGCGGGCGGTGGCGTTCGACGCCTCGGACGGAGTGACGTCACGCAGGGGCGCCGAGCGGCGGGTGTTCGAGCACGCGTGGCTTGTACTCGACCAGTTGGATGCGGCCGTCGAAGGTCCGGTGCTCGATCATCTCGAGGGCGACGTCCGGGTAGCCGTCGTAGATGCGTTCCGCGCCCGTGGCCCCGGTGATCACCGGGAACATGCCGACCCGGAAGCGGTCGACGAGTCCGGCCCGCAGCAGGGACCGGCACAGGCTGAGGCTGCCGATCGTGCTGAGGAGCCCCGAGCCGTTCTCCTTCATGGCGCGGACCGTCTCGACGGCGTCGTCGCGGACGAGCGTGGAGTTGGCCCACGTCAGTGGCTCCTCGAGCGAGGACGAGAACACCACCTTGGACGCTTGCGTGAGCCCGTCGACGGACGCCTCTTCCTCGGCCCTGAACTCGTCCTGACCATCCGGGACCTCGCCGGCGGCGAAGCCCGACATCTGGCGGTAGGTGTTCGCTCCCATCAGGTAGGTGACCTCAGGCTGCTCACCGAGCCAACCGAGGTACTCCGGGCCCTCGAGACCCCAGAACCCGGGCCAACCCTCCCCCGACGCGTAGCCGTCGAGCGAGGTGATGAAATCGACGAGAAGCTCCGACATGACGGTGTCCTTTCCTCGGGTGTCACGAGCTTGGACCGGCCGCGGGCCACAAACTCATCGGTCCGTCCGAATGTTTCGATGACAGGCTCAAAATCATCACAGTCAGTAATCGGAGAACTGTATACTGTGGTGCGGGCCTTGCCCTGACACCCTCACCGGACACCACGACCGCACGCTCATCCTCGCCGCCGTGCACTACGCCGCCCGCGCCCAGGACCCCGCCGGACTTTTCGCCCGCGACGTCGCGCCCCACCCGCGCGGCCTGGTTCGTGTGACCACTCTCACCGGCAAGACGAAGCACTCGGTCCGCGACGCGCGGATCCTGCGCCGGCGCGAGCCGGAGGTCTGCCCCGTGCGGGCCTGGCAGACTCAACGGGGCCCGCACGCCTGGCCGCCGACGCCGCGCCCGAGTGGTCCGCGCCCGGTGCCCCGGCGCTTGTCGGCATCGACCAGTGGCGCACCGTCACCGGCGCCCGGCGTTGGGTGGCAACCCGGCCCGGGCCGACGCGCGCTCGGTGCGGCTCTTCAGCGCGACGGCGTCCAACGACCGTGCTCCCGAGCGCTGGAAACTTACGGGCGCGGCTCCCCCGTCCACCCGGTGGGAACGCCGAAAAGACCGCCACGCTCAGGCGGTTCGCCGATTCGTGTCGCGACCGAGGTGGACGTGGCCCGGCGGATCGTGGGCGTGGCGGAGACCAGGACGCCGACGAGGACTCGGCCCGGCCGAGTCGACGCGGGGCGTCCGCGGTGTGGACAAGGCGTTCGCCGAGTCCCACGGCCGACCGCGTGGCGCCCGGGGCACTGTGGTCACCTCGATGCCGCAGGAAGGTTGTCCGGCTCGGGCAGGAGCGCCGCAGGGCGTCGAGGCGTCGAAACGGAACCGGCGCCAAGCCTCCGTCGGCCGCCGGTGGGCGGCCGACGGAGCGTCGGCTGCGTGGGGTGTGCCGCTCAGTTCGTGAGGAAGGCACCTTCGCGGCAGTCGCGGCAGACGAAGACGTAGCCCAGTTGGCCGCCGAGGTTCATCGCGGTCTGCGCGGAGATTCCCTCCTCCAGGTGTGCCGCGAACTCCATCGTGCCGGTGCAGGAGGGGCATGCGGGCAGTCGGTCGTCCTCGAGGTAGGAGGGGCTGCCTCCGAGTGACCCGAGCACTTCGCGTTGCCTCCCGAATCGTTCTTCGGGCTCCCGTTTCCACCCCGAGCGGGCGAGGTCGTACGCGTCGGGCGCGACTTCGTCGTCATCGCCGTCTTCGCCGTCCTCCGCGGGGTCGAGCGTCACGACGTGGGTGCGGATGGCCGAGGCGGCGGGCAGCAGCGTGACGCCCGTCGCGGGCACCTCGACCGGCCGCAGTTCCTCCCGGGGAAACAGATGGACCCGGTTCCCGCCGGACGTCGCGTCCCAGAACTCGCACGCGCCGGGATCGTTCTGGCACACGAACACCGACAGAACGCCGTACTCGACGGGAAGATGGGCGAAGAACTGCAGCGGCCCGCCGCAAAAGGACCCGCATATGGGCCAGCTGAATCCCGCAGGAGCCAGCGGCACTCCCCCGGTCCGCAGGACGCCGGAATCGGCCGGTACGGTGCCGTCGTAGATCATCAGAGTGGACTGCATGGTGAGAGGCTACGGCCGAAAACGTCTTGCACCACGGCCGAGAACCCATCGTGATCTCCACACCACCGCACCTGGTGGACAAAACGCTCTCGACTGCTCCCGCACAGGCCTTCCTCGGACCGGGAGTGCGCCCCCCTCGTGCGGGCTTCAGTGGCCGGCCGGCGCTGTCGCGGCGGAGCATCGCTAAGAGCGGGTGGTCTTCTCGCCGAAGCGCCTGGGGGCGATGGTGCGCGGGTCCGACCGCCTCTCCGGGCGCGCCTGCCTGGTAGGGGCCCTCTGGCTCGCTGTCCCGGTCGTGCGGGAGGAGGAAGAAGACCCTGCGCAGTTGCAGGCCGCTGTCGGGGTCGACTTCGGCGGTCTTGTCGAGTTCGATGTACCCGACCATGCCTGCGGGAAGAACGACTCGGGCCCGTCGCGATCGGGAGCCGCACACCATGGGCCCGGTGGAACGCGGGCCGTTCCGCCGGGAAGTTCGTCGCTGCGGAACGATCCCCGCGTTCGCGGGGCTGATGAGGTCGTGCCCCGTGTTCGCTCCCACGAGATCTCGGGCTGGGCGAGGACGTCGCCGCGGTGTACGACTCGGACCGGACCCGGGGCCATCGCAGGATGCTGATCCGCCGGCGTGGCGAAGTCGTGTCGGACATTCGGCAAGACCGCCGTCGTCGTCGTGATCACCGCGAAGTCCGCCGAGCGCAAGGTCTTCGGCCTCGCCACCGCAGGCGTGCGTCTCGCTCGACCTCTTGCGCGTCAGTCCGGCAGCCAGTGCAACTCGTGCGCCAGGGTTTTGGCGACGGCACGGATGCGGCGGTGTAGCGGCGACTGCTCGCGTGGGAGGACCAGGTGGATCGTCAGGCTTGGCGCGCCTCGCAGCGGTCGCCAGGTGAGACCGGCCGGTTGTGCCGTGGCCGCGGCTTCTCCGGCCGGGGCGAGGGTGACGCCGTCGCGCAGGTCGCGCTGAGACATGTCGAAAGAGACTGCGGGCGTGTGGAATCGGGGGTGTGGTCGGGTGTCTCGGAACAGTGCGGACAGCTGCTCGTGGATCACGGGGTTGGCCGCACGGTCCGGGAGTCGCAGCGGATACGCGGCCGCGTCGGCGATCTCGATCTCCGGGTGTTCGGCCAGCGGATGGTGCTGCGCCAGTTGGACCCCGACGCGCTGACGCCGCAGCAGGAACCGGCGCACGCCACGGCCCGGTTGTTCACCGCGGGTGATCCCGGCATCGATGCGGCCGTCGGCGACCGCGGGGGAGATCTCCGGTGTCGCCATCGGGACCGCGCCGACCTCGAGTCCGCTGTTGCCGCGAATCAGCCCGTCCACCAGGGCCGGTGCCGTCTCGGCCCCGGTGCTGAGGCTGTATCCGATGCGCAGCGTGCCCAGTTGGCCGGCCGCCGCGCTCCGGGCGGTGTCCCATGCCCGGTCCAGCGCCGCCAGCGCGGGCGGCGCGGACTCCGCCAAAGCCGCACCGGCCGCGGTCAATACGACGCTCCGCGTGTTGCGGACCAGCAGGGCCGTACCGAGTTCCGCCTCCAGTCGGCGCATCCGGGCGCTGAGTGCGGGCTGTGCGATACCGATCCGTGCGGCCGCGCGGGTGAAGTTCAACTCCTGCGCCAGCACCAGGAAGTACCGCAGGCTCACCGTATCCGGCGCCACGCGCCCTCCCTGCCGATTGATAACGATCCGTTCTGAGTCTATCCCGTATCGGTCTTTCCCTCGACCGCACATCCAGCCCTAGCCTGCGCATATGACGATCCAACCGACCGCAGTACCGGTCGCCGGATCGATCGATCCGAGTGTCGATTCGAAGTCGGACGTATCCGGCCGAACACAGGAGGTTTCCATGGCCAAGGGCTACTGGGTCAGCGTCTACCCCGCCATTTCCGACCCCGAGGCGCTGACTGCCTACGACAAGCTGGCCGGTCCCGCCGTCCGGGCCGGGGGCGGACGCACCCTGTCCGTCGGCGGTCGAGTCGTCGCCCACGAGGCCGGAATCACGCAACGCGTCGTTCTGATCGAGTTCGACAACTTCGAACAGGCCGTCGCGGCATACGAGAGCGAGGCATACCAGAAGGCGCTGGTGGCTCTCCCCGACGGCTACGAGCGCGACTTCCGCATCATCGACAGCATCGACTGACCGGCCGGCCGCCCAGCCATCGCCGAGCATCCGTCACCCGATACGCACACGCTGCCGTACGACGACTCACGAGACGACTTCGAAGCCATGCCCCGCGTCCCGGTTCGTCGTCGACGTCCTCGACGGCCTGATCCCTGTCGGGCGGATCGAAGAAGCGACGCGACGTCCGGGCCGGCCGGACCGTCTCGCTGACCTCGTCGACGAAACCCACCCTCGCCCGAAGCGAACCGCGAACCGCGAACCGGGAACCGCTTCTCACACGACAGATCGGTCCAGCGAACAAAGGCTTCGATGACCGGGGGCGCATCCTGCATCCCTCTGCCGTGTGCCCCGTCGGGGCTACTCGGAGTACTACTGACAAACAGTTTGAAGAACCGCAGGTCGAGACCTCTTTCGAGGGGTTTCGATCTGCGGTTCCTCTGTTGTCGAAGCAGCCCGGGGCGCCGGCGGTAGGGGCCTGTTGCTGCCCGCCGTCCCACCGGATCTCACACCCGGCGAGCGGCCGGTGGCCCCGTCGCCGGCCGTCGGCGTACCGCCCCGGGGCGACGAACGCCAAGGCGGGAGGGCGACGTGGGCACGTACCTGAAGGTGCGTACTTGATCAAGGACCGGCGACCGGGAAGTCTTGCTGAGGCGCGCCCAGTCCGTCGTCCGATACCGCCCCTGTCCTCGCGGCCAGGTGGTCCCGACCCCAGGCGGAGAGCAGTTCCAGCAGTTCGTAGAGCCGACGGCCCCGTTCGGTCAGCGAGTACTCGACCCGGGGCGGCACCTCGTCGTAGTCCTCCCGGTGCACGATCCCGTCGGCCTGGAGCTCCCGGAGCTGCTGGGTCAGCACCTTCTCGCTGATGCCGGTGACCAGCCGCCTGGTCTCCCCGAAGCGGCGCGGACGCTCGGAGAGCGCCCACATGACGAACGACTTCCACTTGCCCTCGAACACCCCGACGGCCACACCCATCCCGCATGTGTGCGGATCGGTCACCGTCACTACCTCGGAGTTCCCCATGTCTGCTTCCCCCGTCACCGTTCTCGGCCTGGGCCCGATGGGCCGGGCTCTGGCCTCCGCGTTCCTGGCCGCGGGCCATTCCGCAACCGTCTGGAACCGTACTCCGGGTCGGGCGGACGGCCTGGTGGAGAACGGCGCCGTCGAGGCAGGCACCGCCGCGGAGGCGATCGCGGCGAGCGACCTCGTGGTGATCTGCGTGCTGGACCACGAAGCCGTCCGTTCCGTCATCGCCCCGCACGCCGCCGAGCTCGAGGGCCGGACCCTGGTCAACCTCACCGCCGGAACCCCCGACGACGCCCGCGCCACCGCCGAGTGGGCCGACGCGCACGGCATCGGCTATCTCGACGGCGCGATCATGGTTCCGACGTACCTCGTCGGCGGCCCGTCCACCCTGGTCCTCCACAGCGGCCCGGCCGACCTGTACGAACGCCACCGGGACACCCTCAGGGCCATCGGCGGCACCTGTGTGCACCTGGGCACGGCCCCGGGCCGTGCGGCGGCGCACGACGTCGCGCTGCTCGACATCTTCTGGACGGCACTGACCGGTGTCGTCCACGCCTTCGCCCTCGCCGGGTCCGAGGGTGTCACCGCATCCGAGCTGGCCCCCTACGCCAAGGGCGTCGCCGCGCTCCTGCCCGACGTGATCGACGCGTTCGCCGAGCAGGTCGACACCGGCAACTACCCCGCCGGGGGCTCCAACCTCCGCTCGGCGACGGCGATCATGTCCCATGTCCTGGAGGCCTCGCGCAGCCGGGGCGTCGACAGTACGGTGATCTCCGCCGCCCATGAGATCGCGCGCCGGGGCATGGCGGCCGGTTACGCGGACGACTCCTACGCCCACGTCGCCGAGCTCCTCCGCGGCTGAACCCGCCTCTCGACCGGGACGGGGCGCCGTCGTTGATCCGGTACTCCAGCTGTAGGTCGTGATCTTCATGTCTGGGATGCGGCTTGTCGCCGATAATGACCGGCTCGTGATCGTGCCTGGTGGCGGCGCCGCCGGGCGGACCGGTTGAGTCGATGGGCCGGCGGTGTGCGTGTTCGTCGGCGTTGCAGGTCAGCGGGATCAGGTCGGTTCATCACCGTCGCTGTCCGGCGGACCCAGGAGGGTAGCGGCGGGCCTGGTGATCATCCAGCCCGACCGGCCCCTTCCCGCTCCGGAAGTCCTCCACCCGCCATCTGGAACCTGCGACCTCGACCAGGGTGGCCAGGGATGCCGGCGTGGTGGAGTGACAGCGGTAGTAGGCAAGTTCACCGGTGATGCGGTTGCGGCGAATCAGCACCTGTGGCGGCCCGGTGCCGCTTCGGCGGGCCGATGACAGCCCAGTCGCAGAACCGCTGTCCCTTTGCTCCGCGTCCGGCCGAGACGAGCCTCTGCCAGGCTCGTTTCGGCACCTTCTTCACCAGGGCATCGGCTCGGAACGCGCTTGCGTCGGTGGGCACTTCGGCCGCGCAGGCCACGGCAAGGACGTATCCGATGCCGCGTTCCTCCAAAGCCGTCCGCAGTTTCGGGACACCGCCGTAGACCTCGTCACCCGTGACCCAGCCCATGCGGTGTCCGGCGGTCAGGAGCCGTTCGACATTACCCGGGCCAGTCCGGCTTGGTCGCGAAGACGATGTCCTCGCCGAGCCCCGCAGCCCGGAAAGGGGTCCGGGGCCTGTGCGCCGAAGAGGTCGCACAGCACCACTCGGCCGGAGAGTGAGCGGTTGAGGACACGCACCGCCCCCTGGACGACCTTGCTCGTCAATCGGTCGGTTGCTGGACATCTCCGTTCCCGGCCGCAGAGCCCGGTTCTCCCCTCGCCACGTGCCGCCGTCCGGCCGTCTTGGACGGCCGGACGGGGACGCGCGAAAGCTCGGCTGCCGACTACCGGGGCCGGCAGCGTTGGCCCGTTCGCCAGTTCGCGGTGGCGGCGGCAATGACGGTGCCCAGTCTGTCCCGGGCGCTCACCAGATCGCCGATCCGGCTGTCGATGCGATCCCGTTCCGCCGAAAGCCGGTCGAGCAGTTCGGGCGTCGCCTCACCGTTCACGACACACGGCAGCAGGTCCGCGATCGTCTTGCTCGGCAGCCCGGCGGCGTACAACTGCTGGATCAGCCGGACACGGTCGACCGCGCTGTCCGGGTACTGCCGCTGGCCGCTGGGGCTGCGTTCCGAGGCGAGCAGGTTCTGTTCCTCGTAGTAGCGCAGCGCCCGAACGCTGACGCCTGCCCTGGTGGCGAGGTCGCCGATACGCATCATGTCTCTCCGATGTGAGCCGGACCACACTTCTTGCCTCTGACGTCAGCGTCAGGTTTTAGCGTATCTCGCGACGGCTCGCCCCCTCCGCCCAGGCGAAGGACGAGACCGTGACCGGCTTGTTCGACAGCTTCCCCACCGGAAATGCGAAGGAAGATCCGCCCATGACCACATCAGACGCGCCGGCCACCGACGTGGCCGTCACCGCCCCCGCCCCCATCGTCTCGGTGAAGCCGGTGGTACTGGAAGCACCGGGCCGTGGCGAGGGCCTGCAGGTGAGAATCTCCGCGCCGACAACCGGGAGCGAACTGCCGATCATCGTCTTCTCGCACGGTTTCGGGTCGTCCTTGAACGGCTACGGTCCCCTGGCCGACTTCTGGGCCGCTCACGGTTTCGTGGTGATTCAGCCCACCCATCTCGACTCCAGGACCGTGGGTCTTCCCCGGGACGATCCCCGCACACCGCGGCTCTGGCGCTTCCGCGTCCAGGACATAAAGCGCGTCCTCGACCGGCTCGACCTGCTGGAGGCCGCCGTTCCCGGTCTCGGCGGGCGCCTGGATCGAAGCCGCATCGCCGCGGCCGGACACTCCTTCGGTGGCCAGACGGCGGGCAATCTGCTGGGTCTGCGCGTCCTCGATCCGGTGAGCCGGAAGGCGGAAGACCTGTCCGACCCGCGGATCAAGGCGGGCGTGCTGCTTGCCACGGCCGGCAGGGGCGGAGCCGACCTGACCCCCTTCGCGGCCGAGAATCTCCCGTGGTTGAAGGGACAGGACTTCGCGCACATGACCACGCCGACCCTCGTGGTCGCGGGGAACGAGGACGAGATACCGCTGTCCGTCAGGGGGCCGGAGTGGCTCGCCGACCCGTACCACCTGAGCCCGGGGCGCAAGAGCCTGCTCACCCTGTTCGGGGCAAAGCACTCCCTCGGTGGAATCGCCGGCTACGAAGTCCGGGAGACGACGGACGAGAACCCCGAGCGCGTGTCCCTGATCCAACGGGTCACCTGGGCCTACCTTCGCCACGCGCTCGGCATCGAGGACGCGGGCTGGACGACAGCGCAGAACGCTTTGTCGCAGAGTGTCGCCCCCATGGGGCGGATCGAATCCAAGTGAAACTCCGCGAAACGAACCACCTCCGGGGGCGCTGTGGGCGGCGAAGGTGGCGTTCGCGATATGCACGGCGATGGCGCGGGCCGCCTCCGCCGACGGGTACCGCCGCCGTACGTGGCGCAGTCTCGGCCTGCCCCAGGCTTTCGCCGAGCAGATCACATCCGTCGCCCCGGGCTCCGTGGGTATCGTCCCCGATGCGTAGCCCACCGCCCCTGGCGCGTCTCGATTCGCCGGATTCCGAGATGTGGGTGTGGTGGGGGCCGGCCGGCTCACGCGCGTGATCGCTCCGCCGCCTGTTCCCCATCGCCCGCGGCACGGGGAGCGGCCACGGTGGCCGCCGCGAGATCGAGGCAGGCGGCCATGTTCAGGTCGACCTCGCCGAATGGGCGCACGTGGAACCCGAGGTGTTCCCGGATCTGCGCGCGGTGGTGCTCGACCGTACGGCCCGCCCAGTCGTAGGAATTCGACTCCGAAGGAGGAACCCGCACCTGGGCGACGAACCCCACGGCCTCACCGGGCAACTCGACCCGGCCGCGTGGAAACCGGCCGTACTGCCGCCGAACTTCAGCAGCACGGCGAAGCCCAGCCGCGTCACACCCCGCTTGCCGGACACAAGCGCCTGCTCGTCCTGCAACAGCGTCCAGTGCTCGACCGGTTCGTCCAGGTCCAACGGCCTACGGGCCACGTTCGTGGATGGTCCTCGCGCGGGCTCACACACCGCAGCCGTACGGCCAAGGGGCTCACCCGCACGAGGGATGCCTCGCAAGATCACTGCCGTTGGCGGCTGGTGACACGGTTCCTACTGGCACCCGGGGTAACGGTCGCGGCCGTACCCAAATGGCTTACGAGGCTTTTGGGTTGTTTTGCAATATTGGGGATCAAGATTGCTAAATGTCGCAAATTGCCCTTCGGTCGCCGCTGGTGTTGGGGCTCGTGTGTGTGGTGTGTGCCGCCGGCGGACTCGCCCTGACCTCTCCCGAGATGGGGTTGGGGTGGGACGAGATCGTCTATGTGAGCCAGTACGCCCCGAGCACGCCGGCCGCGTTCTTCAGCGCGCCCCGGTCCCGGGGTGTGGCGCTGCTGGTCGCGCCGGTGGTGATGGTCACCGATTCGACGGTTCTGCTGCGGTACTGGCTGTCGGGGGCGGCCGCGACGGCGCTGTTTCTCGGGTATCTGCCGTGGTTGCGACTGGTGCCCCGGCCGGCGGTCGTGCTCGGTGCGGTGGGCGGCTACGCCACGTTGTGGATCACGCTGTTCTACGCGGGCGCGGCGATGCCCAACCACTACTCGGCCATGGCCGGGGTCTCGGCCGTCGGCTGGTACCTGTGGGTGGCTCGGGGTGGGCACGGGCGGCTCGCACTGGCCGGGTCGCTCGCCGTCGCGGGTCTGGTCCGGCCCGGCGACGCCTTCTGGCTGGCGCTGCCGCTGATCGTCGCCACGCTCGCGGTCCCGGCGTGGCGGCGGGCGGACCTGTTCGCGGTGATCGTGGGCGGATCGTTCGCCGGCGTGCTCGCGTGGCTGGTCGAGGCGCACCTTCGGTTCGGCGGGATCCTCGAACGGGTGCACCGCGCGGGCGAGATCCAGGGCGGTACGGGGCTGACCTTCTCACTTCGCGAGACCGCTTCCGCGTTGGACGGGCCGCTGTTGTGCCGACCCTGTACCGGCGACTCGGTAGCCGCCCCGGCGCTCGTGTGGTGGTGCGCCCTGCCGGTGTTGGTGATCGCCGGCGTGTGGGCCGCGCGGCGGGCGCGGCTGTCGGCGCTTGCCTGGCTGCCCTGTGCCGTGGGCGTCTCCCTGGCCGTCACCTACGTCCTGCTCATCGACTATTCCGCGCCACGTTTCCTGCTGCCGACCTACGCCCTGCTCGCGCTGCCCGCGGTCTGGGGTCTGCTCGCGGTGATCGACGTGGTCCGAGGTCGACTCGGGCGTCGGCGGCCCCGACTCGTCCTGGGGGCGGCGCTCGGTGTGGCGCTTGCCGGACACCTCGCCGTCCAGGTACTGATCACCGCGCACTGGGCGGACAGTCACCGGGAGACGCGTCGGGACTGGGAACGGATCGCGCGGACTGCGCGCGCGGCGGGCATCCGCCCGCCCTGCCTGCTCACCGGCACCGAGGCGATCCCCATCGCCTACTACGCCGGATGCGCCTCGGCGGCGCCGTCGGGCAACAACGCGACGCACACCCGCGATCACCTGATCGCCGAGACGTACCGTGTGCCCTCGGCACTGCTGACCAAGAACGGGGCCGCCCCACCGGCGTGGGCGGCCACATGGCGACGCCACGTCGTCCCGGGCACCGCAACCGACTCGACCTGGGTCGTCCACGTCCCCGAGTGGACCCCCCTGCGGGCCGCCCCCGGCGTGGCCGGCCGCGGGATCCCACCGGAGAGCCCGACGCGGTGAACCGACTGCAGGGCGAAGTGCGCTCAGGTCGGCTTGCAGGACGGCGTCGGGCGTGACGTCGCCCTCGTCGGTCGAGTGCGTGCGGTAGGCGGCCGGGGAGTCACGCCGATCGGTCCACATACGAGCAACCACTTCGCCGTTCGCCAGTTTGCGGACGTGGATGCTTGCGTCGCACGGTCGGCCAGGTGGACGGCTTGGTCGTGGACCTGCCGGTGCGGGCCCGGAGTTCTTGTCGATGTGGTCGATCAGCCAATCGAAACTCCGTGCGGCGGCGGTGCGGCTACCCTGCGGGAATGCCGTACCAGCTCAACGCCGTCATTGGGGTTTTCGACCTGCTCAGGAGCCGGATTGCCGGGACTCGGGAAGCGGTTGTCGCCCCGCTCCGACAGCGCATGGGGCTGGTGCCCGTCACCAAACAGCTCGTCGAGGAGCCGGCGGGTTTGCCCACCGGTCAGGACGGCGCCGGGTCTGGTCAACCATTCACAGTGATGTCCCCGGCCTTCGAGCAGATCTTGAGCGACTGGTCCCGGGGCGGGCCGATCGCCTACGTGGAGGCTGACTTCCACGGGGGACACGGATACCAGACCGCTGCCGTGTGGCGAACCGGCGCGAAAGTGTGGGGTCCGGCCCATACCCGGGTCTTCACCGGCCCGCGGGAAGACTGGCCGATCAATGCCGCGCTCGCCCTACTCGATGTCGTTCCGAGCAGTTCCGAAGAAGCGAGCTCCCACGACGACCTGTTCCTGGAGGCGGGGCTTGGTTGGGAACAGGACATGGACGGCTGGCAGTTGGCCGGCCGGGCCGCTCGATGGGCGGCAACCTACGACGAGTGGCATGCGGAACAGCTCGCGGAGCACGAGAGAACAGCGCGTGCTGCTGCGGAGTGCGAGAAATACAGGAGGCTCCCAAACGTTCCGGTGGCTCTGGACGGTAGGGCGATCATGGAGCTGCTCGGCCTGCCTCCGGGCCCACTGATCGGTGCGGCCACTCGCCATCTACAAGATCTGCATCTCGAACGCGGCCCGCTGTCACGGGAAGAGGCCGTGACCGGGCTGCGGACCTGGGCCGTGGAGCAGGACACGAGGCGCCGAGCCCGGTGACCGGTCGAGTACTCGTTTCATGAGGACCTCAATCATGCCGCCGCCGAGGCGTGGGATGGCGCGCTCCGAACAGAGATGACGCAACACGGGTAAGAGGTCCTTCGCGGCCACAAAACGTCAACACGCCCGTGATCATGTGAGCGTCTTGCTCGCTTCGTCGCGACCCATTCGGTTTCCCGACAATGCACGGCCTACTGCCGGTCGCTCCTATTCGTCGCATGTGCTACTCGGTGGTCACGCCCGCGACAGTCGAAACGATCACGGTCATCCACACCCCGACCAGCACGCAGACCCCCACAGCACGCATCAACCCGACCAACGACCAACCACCACCCCCCCAGACGCAGACTCACATCCCCGGGGAAAGGCGACTCCCGCCTCACGAACACCCCCGGCCCTCCAACCCGCACGGCGCTCCCACCGACCGCGGAACTCCCGGAGTCGCCCGGCTCCCAATCCCCTCACCTTCGGTCGAGGGGCTCGCCTCGACCACATCCTCCATCTGCTCCGCTTCCTCGACTCCCTCCTTCTCCCGGCTCGGCGCCGAACGGAACAACGCCCAACTCGCCGCGGCGAAAAGCCACACGGCGATGCCGCCGTAGAGGGTGATCAGCTCGAACCCCTGGATGAGCGCGTGTGCCCGGATCGTGTCGGTCGGGTCGAGTCGGCGCAGTTCGGGGAAGGCACGCCGCAGATCCTCCGCGTCGTCGCCGTTGGCCACGCGCTCGGTCAGCGACCGCAGGCGCGCGGTGGGCAGGCGTTCCGGCAGATGCGCGCGCAGGTAGGCGGAGACACCGGCGGTGAGCAGCAGCCCCATCATGGAGATGTTGATCGCGAGCGACGTCATCCGGGCGGTCATGTCGAGGCCCGAGGCCATGCCGGCGCGCGCGGTCGGCAGCGAACCTGTGGTGGTGTTGGTGACGGGCGTGTTGGCCAGCCCGAGTCCGATGCCCGCCACGGTCATGCCGGGCAACAGGTCGGCCCAGGTCGGGTTGTCGGTGCCACTGCCGATCCACATCAGGAAGAATCCGCACCCGATGACGAACAGCCCCGCGGGTATCACGACTTCCGCACGCAACCGGAGCAGCAGGCGTTCCGCGAGCGGCGGCAGCACCAGGGTGGGCAGCGTGTACGCGAGCAGGGCCGTGCTCGCCGTCACGACCGCGTGCCCGAGGCCGTGTTCGAGGTGCGCGGGCAGGTAGATCATGAGCGGCCAGAAACTGAAGTTCATCGCGGCCGAGCCGAGCAACGCGCCCGAGAAGCGACGATTGCGGAAGACGGAGAAGTCGAACATCGGGTGTCGACCGACCCGTTCGGCCACCACGAAGCCCACGAGCGAAATCAGGGTGAGGCCGAGCACCATCGTCATCGCCGGGTTCGCGAGGCCCGACGTCGGGGCCCGTGTGATGACGAACGCCAGGCCGAAGATGCCCGACGACAGTGTCACCAGGCCGAGCACGTCCACGCGCGTCGCGTGCGGGTCGCGGGACTCGCGGACGCCCCACGCCAGAAGCGGCAGTGTGAGCAGCGCGATCCCCACGTGGACCAGGAAGACCCACCTCCAGTCGGCGACCTCGACGATCAGACCGCCGATGGCCGGCCCGAGGCCGAGCCCCGCGCCGAAGACGATGCCCCAGACGCCGAACGCCCGGGCCCGCGCCCGGCCGTCCGGGAACCGGTGGGCCAGGATCGCGATCTGGCAGATGAGCATCGCCCCACCGCTCGCCCCCTGGAGGAAGCGGGCGGCGATCAGGAGCGGTGTCGTCGTCGCGAGCCCACACACCAGCGAGGTCGCACCGAACGCCGCCACCGCCGCCGCGAGGACTCGCTTGCGGCCGAACCGGTCCGCAAGAGACCCGGTCGCCATCAGCACGGTCGTCACACCGATCGTGTAGGCGTTCATGATCCACTGGGTGTCCGAGAACGAGCCGTGCAGAACGGTCTGCAACGTCGGCAGGACGACCGGGACACTGGAGATCTCCAGCCCGAACATCAACGCGGACAGACAGATCGCCGCCAACGCGAGAAACGCGTTGCCGTCGGCGCGCGGGTGTTTCATCACGAGTCCGTTCCTCCCCTCGAATCACCGGCCCGACGGATCGCCGAACCAGCGTCCATCGTCGTCGGGACGGCCCGACGAACGAACACGCGATCACCGGCATCCGACCCTTCACGGACTCGCATCCTGCGGTATCGTCCGCGTCATGGCGTCGAATCCACGGCAGGCGATCGATTCGACCGACGTGGCGATCCTGTCCCTGCTCCAGCGAGACGGCCGTATGAGCACGGCCGAGCTGGCCCGTGAGATCAACATGTCCCCGTCGTCCACGGCGGACCGACTGCGCCGGCTCACCGATCACGGAATCATCAACGGCTACCGAGCCGTGATCGACCAGGCCGCGATCGGCCATCCCTTGACCGCGTTCGTCCGCCTCCGCTTCGGCGGCGCCGCCAAGAGCGCCTTCCTGGACATGCTCCGAAACACCCCGCAGGTCCTGGAGGCGCACCACGTCACCGGCGAGGACTGCTACCTGATCCGGGTCGCGGCGCGATCCATGGAAGACCTGGAGACCATCTCGACCAGGATCGCCGTCTTCGGCCACGTCACAACCAACATCGTCTTTGCCAGCCCCATCCCTGCCCGCCCCCTCACCCCCGACCTATCCCCCACAACCGACTCCGGCAACGCTCAGCCCGAATAGCCCCACCCCCGAACCACCCGCATGCGATCTGGGAGTGTCGTCGACCTGCGGGTGGAGTCGGTCGAGCAAGCGTTGGATCTGGTCGACCACGGCCTGCGGGTGCGGCTGGACCGGGGTTCGGTTGTGCGCAAGCGGCGGTCGGTGGGGGCCGCCACGGATCGGGGGACGTGGGTGCGGATCGAGCGCCGTCCCCTGGAGCGCATCGACGGTCAGGGCTGGAACGGCGTCGAGAGCGCGGCCGTGTTGACGGGGATCGCGAAGCCGGAGTGGTTCGCGGGCACGTCATGGCGCGAGGCCGACGCCAACGCCATGTGGCGTGTCGACGAGACCGCGCTTGTCACCGAGACCCCGGTGAAACCCGGCGGCCGACTGGTCGTCGACCCCGACCTGTCGCGGGCGTAGTGAGCGACGCTCGGCTCGTTACTGGTCGACCGCGTCGAAGGGCTCGTCGTGCCGGTGCCGGATGATCTTCACTCCCTGCCTGTCAGCGGCGATCGCCATCCTGTCGGGAGTGAGGCTGGTCGCGATCGACGAAATCCACCGCCTCAACCCGCACACCACCACCGGCGCGGAGACCGCCGATTTGCTGAAGGACCTCACCGAACGCATCGGGGCGACGCTCGTGTACGCGAGCATCGACGTGACCGCCACACCGCTGTTCGGCGGGTACGCGGGGCACAACTCGCCGGACGGGCCAACCCACACCACCCCAACCCACACCACCATCCCGGACACCAAACACCACCCCCAGGCTCAATCGGCGAGGACGCCCTCGCGCCTACCCGCCTCCGCCGGACGGCGGGGTGGTGTCGGCGAGGAAGTCGAAGGCCAGCCCGCTGGAGGTCTCGCCGCGGCCGGGGGTGCGGTGCGTGGCGAGCCAGACCGAGACCCGGCCATTGCGCCACCGGGTGCGGTTGTAGGCCACCGTCACCCCGGTGCCGGTCTGCGAGACCTCCTCCTCGTGGACGAAGTACGGCCGGCCCTGGTCGAACCCCTCCCGCAACAACGACGTACGAGCCCGCACCGGCAGACCGTCGACCACCCCGGGCATGGCCGCGCGTTGCAGCCGGATCTTCCGGTTCTGCCCGGGTACGTGTACCGGAATGAACGGAATCCAGTTCTCCGGCACCGAGTTCATCGCCTCGTAGGCCACCGGCGCGACGGCCGGCGGCGGGTCGGCGGGCGGGTGCAGGCGCAGCCGGTGCGCGAGGATCTCCGCGGCCACCTCGCTGCCGCGCCGGGGCTCTCCGGTCGCCAGGCGCACGGTCTGCTCGATGCCCCACACCATGTTCGCGCTCTCGTCGCGAACCAGTGCCACCTCCTCCAGGACCGGCCCCTCGGCGACCTTGGGCACGCTCGGCGGCAGCAGCAGGTCGGTGTCCGCGGTGACGGAGGCGTCGCCGATGGTGTCCAGGGTGAACATCGACCAGCGCTGCCAGTCGGCGTCGTCACCCGAACCCGCCGGCGTGATCCACAACTTCCGGCCGAAGACGTCGGTCACCGCGAGGCCGCGGATCGAGGCCAGCGTGCCGACGGGCAGATCACACGGCAGCCGGAACCAGTCGTTGCTGTAGACGAGCGCGAACTCCAGGAAGATCAGCCGCGCCAGGTCCGTGCTGTCCGGTCGTACGGCGGCGAAGTTGGTACGGCCGTCCTCGACGGCCCACCAGCGCGGCAGCGGCATGCCGGAGAACCGCACCGGCGCGGGGAAGACGGTGCGGTTGAGCGCCGCCGGCGGCGCGGCGGTCCCGCCGAGAGGTCCGGTCGGATCGACGGAGAACGCGTGCCAGTCGAGGGTGCCGCCCGGATACTCCCGCGCGGTGAGCACCTTCTCCGTGCCGCCGGGGGTGCCGGCGGCGACGGAGAATCGGTGTTCGAGGCGTGCGGGGTCCCAGGTGGTGTTGCCGGTGTGGGTGGTGGGGTTCTCGGTCGGCTGATCGATGAGGGTGTCGAACCAGTCCACCAACCGTTTGCCCTGCTTGGTGAGTTCGTCTCGATGCAGACCCAACAGCCCGGCGATGCCCTCGTAGGCGGGGCGTCCGCGCTTGAGGTCCAGGTAGAACTCGTACCCGTCCATACGGCGGCCTGCGATCGCCTGCATCGTGGACCAGACCTCGGGATGCGCCACCCGGGGGGTGTCGGCGTCGACGGCGGGATCGGGCAGCGCGATCGGGTAGCGCGCGATGTACTTCTGCCGCACGTTGAGGCTGATCAGGTTGAGCAGCAGGTTGCGGCCGACGAGTTTCATCCACCGGCGGCCGATGGCCAACCGCAGATCGAAGGAGATCCGGTCCGCGCCGAACGTGAACGGCAGCACGCGCCGTTCGGCGATCGTCTCCAGCGGGCGGTCGGCGGGCAGCGGCTCGACCGCGCCGTCGATGGGTCGGAACCGGGTGGGGGGCGAGGCGACGACCGAATACGTGGCGGTCACCGGCGAACCGGCGTCCGCGCCGCGGAACTCGCCCATCTGCCACTGCCGGGTGAGCATCCACAGCGGATCGCGCACCTCCGCGCGCAGCGCGCGATCGAAGTCGGTGGTGCGGGGTCGTCCCTCGAGGCGGTTCCACAGGCCGACCGTCGGCGCGGAGCGCTGTTCCAGTGCCTCGCGGAGGTTTTCGATACGGAGCTCAGTCACGGGTCTTCCAGCGCAGGTTGGCGATCGCGAGATCGGTGCTGATCGTGATCGGTTGTCGGGTCGCCGACATGACCGTGGCCGGGAGCAGTTGCGCGTAGGCGGTGTCGTCCAGGTGTTGCGGCTCCACCGCGCGGATCCGGGCCAGCTCGAACGTCTCCTCGACGGCCGCGACCAGGTCCTCCCAGGCCAAGGGGTCGGTCGTGACGGGCGGTACGACCAGGAGCATCGCCTGTGGGGGTTCGGAGTCCGGCGCGTCGAAGTGCACGGCGATCCCGGTGGTCTCCCGCTCGGCGGGGATCACCTCGGTCCACTCGTCGAACAGTAGGCCGCAGCGTCGAGGGCCGGCGAGCAGGGGTTCGGGCATGTACTGCGCGGTGAACAGCAGTCGGTCCTCGACGATCCCGGTACCCGCCTTGAACTCCATCGCCAGCCAGTGGTCACCGGTGCGATACGGGAACTGGACCGGGGTCAACTGCGGTTCCTGCCACCCCACCACGTTGCTCAGCAGCCCGCCCGGGCCGCGCAGCGCGTCCCCGAGCGCGACGGCCTTCTCCCACAGGCGGGGCTTGTCCCGCACCCGGGCGACGCCGTGTACCCAGTCGTCGACGGGGAAGTCCCGACCGAAGTCGTCGACGAGGTGCCGGACCAGGGCGGTGCTGTCGGTGCGGGCCTTCTTCCAGTCCTGGGCCAACTGGTCCGATGGGGTGAACTCGGGCACCACCAGGACGTCCTCGCCGAGCATCGCCACCAGCGCCTCGGTCGCGGCCCGGACCCGATCCGGGTCGGTCGCGGCCTGATCGTACGCGCCGAGCGCCTTGTCACCGGCGGTGAGCCGGCCGGTGACGTCGACCTGCAACGCCTGGGCCCGGCCGAGCAGATCACGCCCCAGCGTGACGATGCGGTCCTCCAGCGGCGTCAGGTCCAACCCGACCGCGTCGAAGGCGCTCAGCGGCAGCAGCGCGCGGACCTCGGTGAGCAGCGCGCTCAGCGTGGTCTTGGTAGTGCGGGCGACCCGTTTGAGCCCCTGCAACCGGGAGTCGAACGCCGACCTCCTGGTGCCGACGATGGTGCGCAGTTTCGCGGGGGTCGACGGGCGTGGGCTGGTCGGCGTCGTGGTGAGCAGGCGCTCGGCCGCCTCCAGCAGCCGGTACCGGTCTTCGGTGGGCGTGGAAGTCGGCAGCGCGTCGTAGCGAGCGATGAGCGTGTCGGCCTCGGCGAGCGAGAGCGTCATCCGGTCCGCCGCCACGTCGACGGTGTCCAACACGTCGCGGAACAGCCCCCGGCGCCACTCGACCAGCTCCGCCCAGCCGCTGCGCAGGAGACCGAATCCACCTGCGGTCGTGGCCAGTTGGCAGTGCGTGGTGAGGAGCGCGTCGATGCGGGCGAGGATGTCCGCGCGCCGCGGTGGAGCGGGGTCGGGCGGGTACAGCGACACCAGGGCGGTCAGATGGTCGGCCACCCTGGCGCGCAGTGCGTCCAGGCCCGTGCGTACGGCCGCAGGCCGTTCCCTGGGCACCACGACCGCGTCGTCGGCCGAACGATCGACGGTGGCGGCTCCCGAGGCGGGCATCAGGTCGGTGGGGCGCAGCGGTCGGGAGGTGGTCGCCAGCGAGCGCAGCGTCTCCACCAATGGCGACATCTCGAACACGGTGACCTTGCCGGTCACCCGCGTGGCGTATCGGATGGCCAGGGGGACGTCGGGGCGCGGCTTGTCGCGGGTGACCACGACGCCGATGATCCGGTCGTCCAGGTCGGTCATCGCGGCGTCGTCGGTCGGCCGGATTGTCCACAGCAGGTCAATGGGTTGCAGTTCGAGGTCGGCCTGGGTGACTACACTGCTGCGGGGCGTGCCGTCGAGCGGATCGGTCCAGGTGACCAGGACGGCGACGTCGGACTGTGGCGGCAGCAGGGTCGGCAGCCAGTCGTTGACGGCGGGCTCGGCCTTGGCGCGCGGGCCGTCGCCGCGGAAACGGCTCGCACCGTTGTTCGGGGCCAGTCCCGCGGTGAGTTGCACGGCGAAGCGGTGGGTGAGGGTGGTGCCGCTGCGGGGGGTTTGCACCACGGCCGGTTCGGGCGGGAAGCCCTCCTTGGCGTAGGCGTCCAGGGTCGCGGAGGCGCGTTCGGTGTTGCCGAGCATGACCTGATGGGTGCTCTCGGCCACCGCGAGGTCGGCCAGCGCGTCGTGGATGTCGAGCAGGTGTTGTACCTCGGTGTTCATCGCGGCCTGTTCGTCGTCGGAGGCGTCGGGCATGTCCTCGGCCCCGAAGGGGTACGTCGGCTCGGCCGGCGGGCGGGTGGCCCGGAGCACGAGTTCGAGCCCGTCGACGACGTTGCGCGCCTCGATCACGTCGATCTCGTTGCGCTCCCGCTCCGCGACCTCGGACAGTCGGCCCGCGCGCAGCGGGAAGGCGCGGCGCAACGCGGGCAGGAAGCGGTCGAGTTCGATGCCCGGGTGGCCGTCGTGCAACCCACGTTCGAACCGTTGCCCGAGCAGCGCCCCGAGTGACCGGCCCGCGCGCAGCCCGTCGAGGAGACCGAGCGCGATCCGTACCCGTTCGGAGCTCAGGTTCACCGCGAACGAACCGGGGTGGGTCGGCGAGCCGTTGGCCAGGTAGCCGGCCCGCAGAACTGCGGCGGTCACCGCGTGAGCCGGCGAAGGGGCGTGCGTGTAGCCGCCGTTGCGGCGGTCGTGGGTGATCGACGTGGTTCCGAACACGGTCGCGAGTTCCCCGCTCAGCGGTACCGAGGTGAGCCCTTCGGTATCGCGCGGGCGCACCTTTTCGAGGCGCCCGTAGCAGCCCAGGTGCAGCCCGCGGCGGGGGGTTCCGCCGCCGTCGGGGCCGAACCGCAGTTCGGACAGGCGTTCGTTGGCCAGTCCGAGCAGCCAGGCGTCGAGCCGGTAGGTCGCGCAGTCGAGGTGTTCGGCGAACACCCGCTCCAGGCGGGCCGTGGGCAGGTCGGCGAGCAGTGCGATGGCGTCGAGTTGGTCGGCGAGCGGCTCGGTGTGCGGATTGCCGGCGGCGAGCGCGCCGGGGATGAACCGGTGCACCAGGAGGTTCGGGTCGGTGCTGTGGGTGATCTCGAAGTCGGGTGTGTACAACTGCCGGTATCGGCTCTCGCTCACCGGCGGCTGCGTCTCGCCCGGCCGCTGGGTCCGTACGTGCACGAACGGCGGATCGGCGAGCGAGTCGGGCGGTCGATGCGCGGCGACCGCGAGTCGGCGTCCGGTGTCCTCCCAGCCGAGCAGGACCGCGTGGCGCAGCAGCAGGTACAGCAGCGCGGCGGGCGGCCGATCCCGGGCGAAGCCCCTTTCGAGGCGGACCTTGTCCAGGTCGGTGCGGCCGTTGTCGACGAGCCAATGTAGGTAGTTGCGCGCGTCGGGCGGCGCGGTGTAGGTCCGGACCGGGTCGGTCTCGGACAGCGGGCGGTCGTCGACGAGCGGGGCGAGCAGGGGGTGTTGGGTGTCGACGAACAGGCGGCGCAGCAGCGCCGGGTCGGGGCGCTCGGGGGGATGCGCGTCGTAGCCGAGCCGCTTCAGGAGTCCGCGGATGGGGTCCGGCATGTGCAGGATGGTGTCCAGTGCCTCGGTGACCTTGGTGCCGAGGCCGCGGAGGTTTTCCCGGTTGAAGATGTCCTCGACGCTCTGCGCGTGCCGCTGGTGGTACTCGGCGGAGGTGGGGTGCAGCGCCAAAATGTCCAGCAGTCGCTGGTGCGGATCGGGGTTTCCGGTGTCGGCGGTGGCGACCTTGGTCTTCGCGGCGGCCCGCCAGTCCGTCAGCGCGGCGCGCAGCAGGGTGTTCAGGGCGGTGCGGTGGGTGGACGCGGCGGGCCAGGTCATCCGGCTGAACGCGGTGGTCGGCAGGATTCCGTACGGCTGTCGGCCGATCCGGACCGAGGGGATGGGGCCGCGTCCGCTGACGTTGCGGACGAAGAAGTCGCGGGTCCTTTCCACGGTCTGCTCCGGCACGATCGGATGCAGGGTGGTGCGCAGGAAGTTGCCCCAGGTCGCGGGCCACAGCGCGGTGTTCGCCGCGCGTGCGTCGCGCTGGTCGGTGCGGTCGGCGTTCGGCATGCCGGTCAGGACCGCGGGGTCGATGCCCAGGAGTTCGGCGAAGCACTGGCCGTCGGTGCGGGCGGTCCAGTCGTCGGGCGCGGCCGTGGCGGTGTACCCGAGGGTCGTGCGCAGGGCGGCGTCGATCTCCTCGCGGGCGTCCTGGCCGGCGGGAGCCTGCTCGGTGTTGTTCGTGGGCGTGCCCTGGGGAAGCAGCGTGTAGCCCGCCGGGCTGCGCAGTTGCCGGGTGATCAACCCGCCCAGTTCGACGGCGGATTGCTGCGGGTCGGTGCGTTCGCGCAGGCCCAGCACGATCAGCCGGTCGACACCGTTGCGGTTGTGTTCGTCGAGCGGGACGCGGATGCCCATGCCCACGTCGACGGCCGCGGTGAAGTCGGTCAGCCAGCGCAGGGCCGGTGGTACGCGCAGTACGCCGGTGCGTTCGTCCACCCTGAGCTGTTCGCTCGTACTCGTGCCCGGGTCCGGGCCGACCGTCAACTCGTCGGGCACCGGCTTGCCGGGCACCGAGAACACCCGGGTCTCGCCGACGTATCCGAGGGCGACGAACCGGTCGGGCAGCAGGCGTGCCTTGGCGGGTCGGGTCCACGAGTCGGCGGCGACCCGGGCGGGGCGCGGCAGCACCGGGAAGGCCACCACGACGTTGTCGCGGGGGTCGGTGGGCGCGGCGTCGATTCCGGGCGGGGGTCGTTTGCGGATCTCCTGGGCGCGTACGGGGCCCACGGCGGTCAGCAACGCGGCGTCGGCGGAGCGCAGTCGGGCGCGGTCGCCGTGTGCCCGCCAAACGGCGGTCCAGTACGCGATCGTGGGTTGCCGGTCGGCCGAGGCCGGCGCGGTCGGGCCGATGAGCACCAGCACGACGGTGTCGGCGGGCACGTTCGCGGGCTTCTCGGCCTGGTTGGTGGGCGGGTGTTCGCCGCGCAGCCACGTCGCGCGACCGGGAGCGACCCGGGCGACGAACTCGTGCCACGCCGCTCCTTCGGCGCCGGCGTCGCCACCTGCCCGCCACACCGCGGTCCAATAGGCGCTCAAGGCGGCGAACTCGGCCTCACTGGGCAGGGGTTCGAAGGTGTCGACGGCCCATTCGTCCGGGAACACCCGGATCAGCAGCTCGGTGGAGGTGAAGCAGGTCTCCAGTCGGACGGGACCGAGGAGTACCGGAAGGTCGTCACTGAGCCGATCGAGCATCGAGCAACATCTCCTGTGCGTGTACGGCGATCAGTACCGGTGCCTGAAAGAGCATGTAGGCGACGTCCGCGGAACTCAGCCGCGAGTGCCACAGCGGCAGCGCCGCGTCCTCGCGGCGCTGTTCGCGCTTTTCCCGGTCGTCCTCGGAGCCGTCGAAGGACACGAGCGGGAACTGCACCGCCGGATCGAGGGTGACGAAGCCGCGGTCGTGCGGGTCGACGTCCCGCCAGGACACGTCGTTCCACACTTCGATCGGAGTGCCCGGGCCGTCGTCGGCGCCGAATCGGGGATCGCCCGGGCGTTCCTTGATCACGAAGAACCAGCCCGCGTCCCGGGGAGGGTTCCCCCGGGCCTGAGCGGCCGTCAGGTCGAAGCCGAGCAGCGTGATGTCCGGTTCGACCTTGGCCTCGTAGATCGGCAGCTTGACCAGGTCGGGGGAGGGGTGTTCGTCGTCCGGGACCGTCGCGAGCGTACGTTCCACGGTCGGGTCGACCACGCCGTCGTCGTTCTTCCCCCAGGTCGCGCGGTGCGCGTACACGGCCGCCGTCGGGTACTTCTTGAGCAACTCGCCGCGGATGACCAGGACCAGTTCCTCCGCCTGGACCAGATCACGATTGTCGTGTCCGCCCAGCACCGTCGCCGGCGTCCAGGTGTCCATGCGGGTGATGTCGTAGAGGCGTTCGCGTCGCTCGTCGGGTGTCTCGCCCGGTTGGGGCAGTTCCGCGCGCGGGTCCCAGAACTGGCGGAAGGGCGTGCCGCGTTGATCGGTCGGATACTCGCGCCACAGCAGTTCGCGGGCCATCTCGTGGTTGAGGCCGGCCATGAAGGCCTCGATGAACTCCTGGTCGGTAGCCAGGAGGGTGATGGTGTTCGGCGGGATCAGACCCAGGTTCGGTACGAACGTGTCGACGGACATGTCCAGGAGCGTTCGGTACATCGGCAGGTCGACGACGGGATACGCCATCGCCTCGATGAATCGTTGGGCGCACGGCCGCAGCCGCGTCGGCAGGCTCACCTCGCTCAACAGCTGCCTGGGCACGGTCTCGTCGGAGTGCAGTTCGCCGAGCACGCGATCGCCGACCGGGACCACGCCCAGCGGATCGCGGGAGGGTGCACGCCCGCCGACGGCTGCCGTGTCGAAGCCCCGATGCAGGTCCCCGATTCCGATCTTGAACCGCTCCGCCTCCTTGCTGTCCGTGCCGCCCGGGTGCGGGACCACGCCTTCGCCGGGCAGGCTGATCAGGAAATCGGCGCTGGTGGGCAAGCCGTCCAGGGGGTCCGACGATGCGACGACGCCCGGCGCGTAAGACCGGGCGGACGCGGCCGGAGGGGGGTTCGGCGGGGGCAGTACGGAGACCAGTTTCGCCGGGGTGACGACCGCGGCCGGCGTGCTCTTCGGCGCGGCGGCGACGATCCCGGAGGCCGGGTCGTCCATCCTGGGCAACAGCGCGTCCGGCGGCGGTCGGTCGTCGTCGAACGGCAGCGTGCGCATCAGTCGTGATCCCAGGCGGGTGATCCGCCGCATCGCCGGCGACACCGGCGCGGCCGAGATCCGGCTGCCCCCCACCTTGAACTCGACGGCGACCAGCGGGCCCGCGTCGGCCGCGGCGGTTCCCGTGGCCTCGGGCGTCGTCACCCGCGAGCCGGTCGGCGTGGTCAGCCGCAACGCCCGGCCGGTGGGGACGGGGAGGGGGTCGTCGGCCGACCGCTCGGTCGGCACGCTCGGCGGCGACAGGTGCTTTTCGTGCAACACGCGGCCGACCTCGCGGGCCAGTTGCGCGGCCCGGATGCGGTCGTTGGCCGCGAGCACGTCGCCCACCTGTGCCCAGGCAGCGGCCATGAACTCCTCCTGCCGCGTTTGCACCACCCGGGTACCGAAGTTCGCGGCGATCCGAAAGCGCGGATCGAGGTTGAGCCGGTGCACCCAGTTGCGGTTCTCCGGCGCGGCGATCGGCGTGCCGTCGCGTCCGGTCAACAGCCGCGCCGTGCGCGCGTGCCAACGCCCGTACAGCGGAGGCGTGATCACCGGGTCGACCTCGGCGGTCGCGCTCGGCGGGTCGGGCGCGATGGCCGACTCGGCGTGCGCGATCGCGGGCGCGTGTTCGAGGTAGTCGTCGGCCAGGTTGACCAGTTTGGCGAGCGCCTGCTGGAACGGGTGCGGATAGGGCAGGGGAACCGGCGGCGGAGGCAGCGGTGGAGGCGGGGGCGGTGGAGGGGGAAAGCGACCGTCCCAGTTGTCCCACAGGTCCTGCTTGCGGTCGGGGACGCGCAGCGCTCCACCGAGTTTGAGCACACCCTCGAGTTCGGCGGGCGTGGTGATCCCGGGCAGCCCGGGACCCGGTGGGCGCCGCACGTCGACGTCGCGCCGCCCCACGCGCTCGTCGGCGTGCCCGGGTTGCAGCAGGCGGACCAGGTACTCGAAGTCCCCCGCGCTGCCGGTGCCAAAGAACCACCGGTGGTAGTAGGGCAGTTGCCCGGGTACCTGACGATGGGGATAGTCCGTCCCCCAGGCGGGGTGGGCGGCGGTCGGCGCGGCCGACGGGTCCAGGCCCAGTCCGGCCAGGCGTCCGGTCTCGAACGCGGGCACCACGAAGGCGTGGTATCCGGTGTTCGGCAGCAGGTGGCGCGGACAGATCAGCCGGGAGCAGGCCCGGTCCGGCCGGGAGCCGAGCACCCCGCGCAGCGCGGACAGCGCCGAGGACATGTTCTCCGAGACGATCGGATCGTCGAGTTCGCCGTCGACGTGCACGTGTGCCCACGCCCCGAGTTGCTCGGGCGGCGGCAGGGTGCCGGCCGGGTCGGCGACCGTGACGAAGGGCAGCGGCCGGCCGGGCAGCGTGCCCTCGGTGAACTCGCCCACCTCACCCGAGTCCGTCGGTCCCGCCAGCACGATCAACGCGAGCCACGGCCGCAGCCTTCCGGTGTCCGCCTCGGGCGCCAGCGGGCTGTACTGCCAGGGGAAGTCCTCGTCGTAGAACTCGATGTGCGCCAGGTAGTTGGGTTCCGCGTTGGTGACCCACTCGCGCGGCTCGGTCCGCGAGACGACCCGTGGGTCGATGCCGACGATGTCGCCGGGCCCGTACAGCTGCACCTTCTGCTCGACGAAGCGCTCGGACGGCTGCCCGCCGATCGGCTCGGCGGTCAGGTGCAGCTTGACCGGAATCTCGGCCCGGGTGACCGAGCCGGTGGGATCCGCGGCGATTCGGGTGGCGATCCCGCCGCGCAGCCAGGGCAGGAAGGAATACGCGTTCGCCGTCACGAACCGCTCCCGAACACCTCGGTGGTCGCGGTGAGTTCGCCGACGCTCGGGTCGGCGGCGGCGAGTCCGGCGCGCACGGTCCCGCCGGCGACCAGGAGCCGGCCGTCGGACAGCGCGGTGGCGGCGAACGCCCAGCGGCCGATCGCCGGTCCGGTCGCGGCGCTCCAGGTCCGGGCCGCGTCGTCGAAGATCAGCGCGCTGCGATAGCCGACGCCGTCGCGCACCTCGGCGGTGCCGCCGACGAGCAGGAACTTGCGCGAACCCAGGGGCACGACGCGGTGGAAGCCGCGACCGCCGGGTGTGCCGGGCATGGCCGTCCACTTCCCCGTCGCCAGGTCGAAGCGTTCGGTGGTCAGGGTGGGGAACGGATCGAACGTGCCGTCGCCGGGGATGCCCGGGGTGGCGCCGCCGAAGGCCAGCACGGTCGTGTCGGTCGCCGCGACGGCCTGATGCCGGCTCCTCGGCTGGAGCATGCTCCCCGTGGGCGCCCAGCCCTGGGCGGGGGTGAACAACTCGCAGAACGCCAACGACGCGTCGTCGCCGCCGGAGATCGGCGCGGTGCCGCCGCAGACCAGCACCTGACCGCCCTTGAGCAGCACCGCCGAGTGGCCGGTCCTGGCGTCGGTCATCGGCCCGGCGTCGGTCCACGTGTCGGCGTTCGGATCGTAGATCTCCGCCGAACGCAAAGCCTTGAGCGAGTCCCCGGAGCGGATCGCCACCCCACCTGCTACCAGCACCGTCTTGTCCGCCAACAACACGGCGCTGTGGCCCCAGCGGGCCTCGTTCATGTCGGCGACGGGCTTCCAGGAGCCGTCGCCGGTGTTGTAGATCTCGGCGGCGGCCAGGCCCGGGGACAGCGGCGACGACCCGCTGGTGCCGCCGGCGACCAGGACGTTGCCGTCGTCGAGCCGGGTCACGGTGTGCTGCCGGCGCGGGAAGCGCAGCGGGACCGCGGCCGTCCAGGTCGCGGCCGTCGGTTCGTAGACCGCGGTCCTGGTGAGCACGACCGACGCGGCGTCGATGCCGCCCACCAGCAACACCTTGTCGTTCTTCAACAGCACGGCGTTGTCGTACTGTCCGTACCAGGCGGCCGATACCGGCAGGTCGCCGGTCTTCGTCCACGTTCCGACGGCCGCGGCTGCGGGACTGGTCATGGGGTCGAACCCTTCGTGGTGGCGGGGGTCATGGCGTGAGGATCTCGGTGCCGGCGGTGACGACGACGGTTTCGGTGGGTGCGGCCGGCCCGGCCAGCACCACACCGCCCGCGGCCAGCACCCGCCCGTCCGCCAGTTCGATCGCCGCGAAGTCGGTACGGCCGCCGCCCAACCCCCCGGTGGAGGTCCAGACGCGGCCGACGGGGTCGTACAGGATCGTGCTGCGCAGACCCGCGGCGACGGTCGACCCGGCGCTGCCGCCCGACACCAGGACCCGGCCCGAACGCAGCAGCAGCGCACGATGGCCGCTGCGCCCGCCCCCGGGCATGTTCGCCACCGGAGCCCAGGCGTTGGTGCCCGGGTCGTAGCGCTCCGCCGAGGCGAGCGGGGCGAGCGTGAATCGGCCGGCCGCGGGGATCTCCGTCGCATCGCCCCCGGTCACCAGCACGGACCCGTCGGCCAGGGTCGTGGCCTGGTGCCCCTTGCGCGGGGTGTTCAGGCTCGCGGCCACGGACCAGGTGCCCGCGACCGGGTCGTACACCTCGCAGAACGCGAGCCCCCTCGGTCGGCCGCCGGTGGCCGTCGCGCCGCCGACGACCAGGACCCGGCCACCGGACAGCACCGCGGCCCGGTGCCCGGAACGGGCATCGGTCATCGCCTTCGCTGGGGACCACACGCCGGTGCGCGGGTCGAACAGCTCCGCCGAGTACAGCGCGCGGCTCTCGGTGCTCCGGGCCCCGGTGCCGCCGGCCACGAGCACCGAACCGGTGCTCAGCAGCGTCGCCGAGTGCCGCGCCCGGGCGGTCTTCGGGCCCGTTCCGGCCGGGCTCCAGGTGCCGGCGATCGGATCGAAGATCTCGGCCGACGCGAGCAGCGCCCCGTCGGCGCCCCATCCGCCGACCACCAGGACCCGGCCGTCGTCGAGCACGGTGGTCGAGTGCCCCCGGCGGGCAACTGCCAGGTCCGCGGCGGCTTTCCAGCTCTTGCGGGCCGGATCGAACAGAGCCGCCGCCTTGATCGCCCGACCACCGTCGTCGGCGCCGCCGGCCACGAACACGGTGCCGCCGCCCGGACGCACCGCCTCCAGTCCCGAGGCCGCCACCGGCAGCGCGGTGGCCTCCGTCCACGTACCGGGGGTGGACAGCGGCGCGGCCACCTCGGACACCGGAATCACATGCAGCGTGTTCGCCAGGCTCGGGTCGGCGTGGACCCAGTCGGCGAGCGCGTCGGACGCGCTCGCGAGGCTGCGGAAACTCGTCGCCCCCCGGTCGACGTCGGAGGTCGGCGGGAACGCCTGGAGGTTGTCACGCCGATAGGCGACGGCGTACCGCTGCCCGGTGATGCGGACCGTGTCCTCGGCCGCGAAGGGTTGGCGCTGCTCGGCCTCGCGCCGGGACAGGGACGAGCGACTGGTGCTGTTGCCCTCCAGGAGCCGGTCGTAGATCGCGCCGCCGACGTTGTGGAAGCGCTCGCGGCGGGTGGATCCCGGCGCAGCGGCGGTGCGCTGCGCCCGCATCGCGGCGGCATTGCTCTTTCGGCTGTCGAAGATGTGCAGTTCGTAGCGGGTGCTGCGGCGGACCACCCGGGCGGAGGCCAGTGCCCCGCGCTCCGCGCTCAACTCCAGGCCGGCGTCCTGGTCCTGATACGCCGCGGCGGACAATTTCGCCGCGTCGTCCATGTCCTGGAACTGGGCCATCGCGAACTTGTCGTCGGGGAGCGACAGTTGCACGAGTCCGCTGTCCGACGCGGGGGCGATCGTGAAACGTTTGCCGTCGCTCGGACGCTGCGCACCCACCCGGTCGATCCGCACGTTCAGCGGGATGGCCCGCTGCTGCACGAACAGCGTGCCGCGCGGGTGCAGCACGAGCCGGTCGGTGTCGGGCAGCGTGCGCAGCGTGACCCGGGTGTCGCCGCCGCCCGGGGGCAGGACGGTCCGCCAGCCCTCGATCTTGGTGATCTCGCTCGCCAGGAGCGGCAGTACCGCGATCGGCGGCAGCGTCGTGTTGCGTTCCTCGCCCCACGCGATGTCGAAGTCGGCCGAGATCTCCAGGAGCAGCAGGGAGATCGAACCGCGACCGCGGGCCCGCCACGGCGACGGCCCCTCCAGGCGGAACCGGAGGTCGATCCCGAAGACCCCGACCCCGAACGCCTTCAGCGAGACCCCGGCGCCGATCTCGATGACGAACGCGAACGGCGAGAACCGGAACAGCGCGTCGAACGCGAGATGCCCCTCGATCCCGAAGTCCGAGAAGCCGAACCGCAGTTCGGCAGCGGCACCGAACTGGGCGGTGTTGCTGGTGAGAGCGAAGTAGCCGGATACCCGGATCAGGCCGCCGGGCCGGTTGAGGATGTCGATCGACAGCCGTTTGGGTACCGGGAACGGCAGCGGCGGGGGCTTGAACGCGGGGTGGAAGCCGCCGACGGTCAACACCAGATCGGGCTTGTCGCCCCAGGCGACGAGCAGGCCCATGCCGCCGTCGAGGGTCATGGTGAGAATGCGCGATTCGAAGAGTTGCGCGAAGAACCACAACCGCGACTTGTCGAACTCGAACGCGCCGATGAACGCGACCTTCAGCACCAAGAGCGCGAGTTCCTCGGTGGGCAGCGCGCACTTGAGCACGCCCAGGACCGCCAGGTTGCCCGGGATCTCGATCACGACCCCGAGCGAGACGCTCACCAGCGTCGGTGTGCCCCAGCCGATCTTCGCCATCGGCCCGATCAGGAACGTGCCCTGCTCCGGCGGGAAGAAGGCGCGCAGATCACTGAGGATGCGCGGGGCGTTGGCCACCACGTCCTTGGGGAACATCACCGATTCGACCCGGCCGGTGCGCACCCCCTCGGCGAGCGCGGTCAGGTTCATGCCCCGGTTGAGCCCGATCAGGCCGCCGACGGCGAGCAGGGTGAAGCCGTAGCCCAGTTGCAGGCCGCCGGCACCGAACTCGGTGGTGATCACGATCAGCATCGAGAACCCGTCGGAGCCGTCCGGCATCCGGGTGCTGATCAGGCCGATCGCCTTGAGGTCGAGGAAACCGGCGAACTTCAGCTCGAGTGCGCCGGAATACTCCCCCCGCGCGGAGTCGACGGACAGGAAACCCCCGCCGGCGACGACCCCGGCGTCGACGGAGAGACCGATGCCGGTGGGCGGCTTGAACGCGAAGCCGATGTCCAGGGGGCCGAGATTGCCGCCGTCGCGAAAGCGCGCGGAGACGATGACACCGACCCGGTCGACCGTCGCCTTGATCGGGCCCAGTTCCGCGGTGAATCCGGTGGAGATCTCCAGCGGCAGCGAACCGTCGGCACCCACGCCCACACTCAGGTACAGGGTGGTGACCTCGACCGGGCCCAGTTCGAGGTGGGTGGGGATGGCCAGATCGAGGGAACCGCTGCCCTCCAGACGCAGGCCGTCCGAGGGCGACCACAGGGCGCGCAGCGTGAAGTCGGATTCGACGCGTCCGCCGCCGGTGATCGTGCCGATGAAGCCGTCGCCCTCGGCGAGGTCGATCAGGACGTGACCGTCCACCAGGTCGACGTGCGCGGTGGGTTCGACGGTGGCCGCGGCGCCGGGCGCGGCCTGTGCCTTCAGGCCGAGCGCCGCGGTGAGCCGACCGACCTCCAGCCGGGAGCCCCCCGACTTGCCCAGCAGCACGATGGGCTTGCCGTCGGCGTGTTCCGCGGTCAGTGCGAGACCGGCATCGAGGGTCAAACCCCCCGTCGCGGGCCGGAGTTCGATGCTCAAGGGCGGCCGGATGTGCCCTTCGAGCCCCGGTTCGAACCGGGTGCGCGCCTCCACGGCCAGCTTCCACAGCGGGCTCGGGGTGTACGACCGGAGGTAGTCCTCGGTCGCAGCGACGTCCACGCGCGCGGCCAGGGTGGGCGGGGTATTGCTCGGGTCGACGGCCAGCCGCAACACATAGGCGTCCAGCGCCTTCGGCCCGCCGGCCGGCGCCTCGTAGGTGAAGTCTCGGTCGTGGGCGTCGAGATGCTCGGCGATCAGCCGGAACAACTCCCTGCCGTCGAACGACGGTCGACCGAAATCGAAGACGTCGCCGAAGAGATCGCCGGGGGCGGTGAACAGGGTGGGCAGGCGGTCCAGCCGCAGTGTGCGACGTCGAACCTGCAACACGGTGGGATCCTGGGGGTCGACGGCCCCCGGCACGTCCATGACGATCCCGAGCAGCGAGAGCACGTCGAGCGCGTTGCGGCTCCGACCCTCGAGGTGGGTCAGAAGCGCGTGGTCGAGCATCCGGCGAGGCACCTGCCCCACTTCGGCGCGCAGCCGTACCCGCTGTGCGTCGCTCAGCCCGACCCCGCCGACCACCGCGGCGTCCAGGGCGGGGGTCAGCGCGGTGATCGCGTCGAAGACCTGCCGCAACGCCCCCAGGAGGCTGACGCCCTCCAGGGTGATCCGCGCCCCGTCGTCGGCCGCAATCGCCGCGTCCAGCCGTGCGACGATCGACCCCAGGCCGCCGGACTGGATGGCCACCGTGCCGATCGCGCCCGAGGCGGCACCCAGACCCCCCGGCAGCCACAGGCCCAGCTCGATGAAGTACGCCTCCCGCCGGTCCGCGGCGAGCCGCTGCTCCAGCGGACGCAACGCGTTGGCGATCTCCCGGGCGAGCAACTCCAACGTGCCGGCGGCCATGTCAGCTCAACCCCGCTCGTTCGTCGAGATCGGACAGCCGTGCTCCGGGCAGTTCGAGCAGGAAGTCGCGGTGCTCGCTGATCGCTTCGCGCAACGCGGGCGACCCGACGCGGGCGAGTTCGTCGAGGAGACGGGCCAACCCGTCGCCCACCGACTGCCCGCCGAGGGTGCGCGGTACCGGCTCGTCGTGGGCGAGATCACTGAGCAGCATCCGGCGCAGCAGCAGCGGACCATGCATGCGGCGCCAGGCCACGAGGACACGACGGTCGTGTTCGACGCGCAGTCGCACCTCTTCGTGGTGCGTGGCGGCCAATTCGGCGACCCGTCGGCCCGTCGGGGTGGTGGCCAGCCGATCGAGCACCTCGCGTACGCGCGTGACCACGGGCACGTGCGCGGCGGGATAGGCGGCGGAGGGCAGCACGAGGGGTTCCCCCGCGGCGGCGTGCTCCCTCGCGAGCGTGGTCGGCATCGCGGCGAGGATCGCCTTCTCGGCGTTGACCCGACCGAAGCCCCAACCGCTGTCCAACTGCGTGGGGGGCGTCGGGGGGACCGGGGCGTCGCAGGTCTCGATCAGGTGTTTCACGATGGTGAGATGGTCGAGGTTCTTGTTCGCCTCGAACATCAGCGCGACGACGCCGGCGACGAAGGGCGCGGCCAGGCTTGTCCCGTCGTGGGGCACGAGGAGGTTGGGCGGCTTGGCGCCGGCGTCGGCCGAGACGATTCCGACACCCGGGGCGCATACCTCCGGTTTGAGCCTGAGGTCGACGGTCGGCCCCCGACTCGAGAAGTCCGCGAGTGTGTTGTCCTTGGGGTTGTACGCGCCCACGGTGAGGGGAAGGCGGCCGCTGCCCGGGCTGATGACGGTTCGGGTCCGGTCTCGATCCGGTAGGGCGAAACGTGCGGGCGGGTCCGTCGGGGTCAGCCCGAGCCAACAGTCGAACGGGGTTTCGGTGCCCTGGATTTCGCGCAGTGTGATCGTCCAGGCTCCCTGGGAGATCAGCCCGTTGCCGGCCGGGTTGACGACGACGGAGATATGCCGCTTGCCGCTGGGCGAATCCGTCAGGACGGAGGTGACGGACACGCTGTGCGCCGTCGTTCCCGTCCCGAGGGTTGCCACCACGTTGGATCCGGGGGTGACGGGTGCCGGCAGCGACTGCCCCACTCCGGGCTGGGGCCCGCCGCCGGCCAGGGGCGACGCGGTCAGATCGAAGCTGAGCCGGCCGGGGCCGGGATACCAGATGTTGAACACGTCGGCGACGCGGTCGTCGACCTCGACGACGAAGGTCAGCGTGACCGGAGCTCCTGTCGGCCCGGCGGGTACCCTGCCCATCGCGTGCAACCCGTGGCCCTTGAAGCGCACTGGCACCGGTGGTGGCGTGGCAGACGGCGGCGGACGGAACAGGCCGCCGTTGTTCCCGGCGCCGACCACGATCGACCTCTTGGCCGAGCCGGCCAGCCTGTCGTCGAGAAAGACCTCGAAATTGGCGGTGCCGTCGTGCGGGGTGCCGTCCCCGCCGAAGCTCAGGTTCACCACCACGGGTCGGGGATCGGTGCCGTCGGGGCGCCACGGCTGATCGAGGATGTACGTGACGCCGGCCATGTCGTCATGGTCGCTGTGGAGTGAACGAACCATGACGAGATCGGCGTTGTACGCGATGCCGACCGTCCGCTTGCCACTGCAGCAGCCCGGTGGACCGAAGCCCGCCGCGACGCCGGCCACGTGGGTTCCGTGCTTGTTCCAGTCACGGGAGGCAAAGGGAGCGGGCGGGTTGGCGGACAGGGCCGCGTTGATTTGATCCCGGCTGAAGGTCCGGCCGCGCCGCACGAAGATGCTGGGCCCGCTCCCTCCGGTGAGTATGGCCGCGACGGCGATGTCGTTGATGCCGGCGTTGTCGAATGTGGAACCGTGGTACTTGCCGCCGAAGTCGATGATCACCGATCTCGTGGGCAGCGGGCCTTCGGTCACGGTGATGTCGCCGGGGGCGATCCCGGCGAACGCGTTCAGGGCCGTCTGCACCGTGGCGGCGGTCAGGGGCAGGGACAGGACCGGAGTCTTCTGCAGCGGCAACGTACCCGGTGGCTGCCACGACAGGACGAGCGTGCCTCCCGTCGGATTTCCGTTCGCCACCAGCGTGTGACGGAGAGTCAGGTCATAGAGCGAGGTGATCCGTGTGCTCCCGTCCGGCTTGCGGAAGACCGGGTGGAAGATGTCGATACCCGAGTCGACGAGGCCGACGACCACACCCTCGCCCGTGAGTGTCGGCGCGAAGGCGTGCACCGGATCGGCCGGATCGAGCGGGTCGTCGCCCGCGGCGGACGCGGCCGACGCGGTCGCCGGCATCAGCGGTCGCGATCGGCGATTGCCCTGGATCGCGACGACGTTGTCGAGGTCGGCCACACGCTCCAGATCGCCGGCGGCGATCGTGCCGACCGCGACCCGCTCGGACCGGAACTCGGTCCACAGGCCGGCCTCCTCCACCACCGCGAGCTCCCCGGTGAAGCGCACGGAGACCTTGACGCGCTCCAGTCGCACGAACCCCGCGTCCGTGTCCAGGCCCGCGTCCGCCTGCTCCCGGCCGTTCGGAGCGGTGTACTCCAGCGCGCGCACCCGTGCCGACAACGCTTCGTCGAGCTTCGTGCTCACCATTCGGCCTTCACACCCGATCGTCGACGTTCGCGGTGACGGTGCGGCAGGCATGGCGAACCGAATGTTCGGTGGACGCGAGGTTCGAAACCGGCCGGCGATTACCCCAACTTGGCGGTTAGCGCTCAGCATGAATCGCGGGAAAACGCGCTGTCAATCACCCGAACCCCCGGTGTGGCGGCCCGTGTACCGCGCCGTTCCGGCCGACTTCGCACCCGCGCAAGGGGTGTACCCGCCCACCGGACACCCCCACATCTCACCCGACCGGACCAGCCGGCGCACCCACCCGAAGGGCCGCGCCGGCGGTTCTACCCCGCGCCTGTCGCGGGTGCAGGCTGGAAGGAGGAGGGGCAGCGACGAGGGGTGGGTGGCGGGAGAGGGGCATGCGGTCATGCGCTCGCTCGAACATCCCGTCGGGGAATCCTTGCGTATCGCGTGGCCTTGGCCGCCGACGCGTGCACGTCCGGTGGGGCGGATCGTGCGACTTTGGTGGGCGGCGCGCAGCAGCAGGGTGCTCATCGTGGTAATCGCGGCCGGGCTCATCGCCCCGACGACGACGGGCGCCGTCGGATTCCTGTCCCGGAACATGTCTCCGCTCATGTGGGTCGCCGTCGGCGTCGCGCTGCTCCTCCTGGTGGCCGCCCGCCGCGATTCCCGGTCGATACGCATCCTGCCCTTCAAAGATCCGGTCGACGAGGACCGCACCGGGCAGGCGGACCGGACCGCGGCGGGGTTCGCCGAACTCCTGGACGGCGAGATCGAGCGGACCGCGCAGTTGGTCCGGCAGGAGCCGTTCATGACGCCCGCCGACGTGCTCAACCCGGCCGGGCGGCGGGGCGAGACGGTTCGGCGGTCCTCGGCCAGGGTCCCGTTCAAGACCGGGACGGGGTCACGGCCACGGGATTGCAGGGGGACGTCAGGCCGACCGGGGCGGGCACGGTCGCCCTGGGCCCACTGCACCTTCAGGTGGGTACCGTGCCGACCTGGCTGGAGAGGGTGAACTGCGGCCAGTCCCCTTGAGGGAACTCGAAGCCGGGCACGAGGTAGAAGCTCCCGTATTCCGTGAAGACGGTGCCCTGTTTTCTGTCGGCCATGCCGCCTCGCCTCCTCAAGGACCTGCTCCGACGTTGAACTTATCCCCGTTGAGAACGCGTTCGTTGTCGTAGAAAGCCCTGAGGGCAGCGCCGCCCTCGTTGTTCTGGCCTTCCGGAATGTTGCAGGGGCCCACCCCTCGGGACCCACATGGCTGTTGACGATCGGGGTGTTCGGCCAGTTGAGCTGGCACCGGTTCCATGTGCGCGGGGCGGGGCCGGTATCGGTCGGGGACCCGGGGTGGCACTGCCTGGTCGCGTTCGACGAGAACCTCTACTCGGTGCCTGCGCGTCGGGTTCGGCCGCGGCAATTGATCGAGGTGCGGGCCACGAAGTCGGAGGTCATGCTGCACTCCACGCCCACCGATGTGGGCACCGACTCGCTGCTGGCGGCCCACCCACGGACCTTCGGGCGGGGCGCCCGCATCGTGGACGAGAGGCACTGGGACGGGTTGCCCACGGGAAAGGGGCGCCGGACCACGACGGGCCACGTCCCGGCCCGGCAGCGGTCACAGCCGGGAAGCGAAGAGTCTCGGTCGCTGCAGTCTCTGCTGGTCCGCGGCGCAGATCGAGGTCGGGCGGCGTCCGATGTCGGTCTACGACAAGTTGACCGGCACCGGCTCGTTCACGAACCGATCCACGGCGGCAGCGTCTCGAGCGAGCTGACCGGCAACCGCATCCGCACCACCGCACGCAAACTCGGCCGCACCTCGCGGAGACCGTCGCCGAGTTCACCAAGCGTGCGGAGGGGGCGAAGTTGGGCTACCTGGGACTTCCTCGATCTGGTGCCGGCCGAGGAACTCGCCGCCCGTGACGACCGCCGCTTCCGGCAGGGGGTCTGTGGACCTCGCCAGGAACCTTCCCGAGTCACGTACGCCGTCGCCGGTCTGATCCGGAAGATGGTGGATGGCCGCACGCGCCGCCTCCTGTCAGCGAAGCGGAACACGCCGTGGTCGTCGGCGTGTTCCGCTCGTGCTACCACGCTACGCCGGACGCTGACGCGTCCGTCGACCGCCATGGGATTCGGCAGGTCGTTTCAGGGGGTGCCTCACACCGTCTTGGAGATCGAGAGCCGCCAAGAACCGTCTTGCCGGCCCAGGCACGACCACACCTTGGCCGCGCCATAGTGCACATAGCTCTGCCCGACCTGGGCGCACTTGACCTTCGCGGAGTACCCGCCGTAGTACGTGGCAACGTGCTGCCACGAGTACGCAGCATGGGCCTGACCCGTCGTGGCAATCACCAGCCCGGCCGCGGCCGCCATCGTCAACGCGGCTCCGGCAACCCGTCGTTTCACAGTACCCATCGCGCACCTTCCGTCCATGGATCAGGTCAACGCGATCTTGGCGCAGCAGGCAAAGCTCGTCAAAGGCATAGGCCGGTTCGCGCGATCGCAAGCCAGGGAACGCAAAACCGGAAACCCTCGGCGTGCCCACGGCGTGCGAGTGGACGAGGCCGTCCGCACAGCCGTACGGGATGAGCGGCGGCTCGTCAGGCCGTGATCGACCGTTGCCTGAGTCATGGGACACCGCCTGATACGGCACTCGCCACGTGAGGGCACCGAAACCTGGGGGTGTGCTGCACTTCGTCGAGAATCCGACGGACCGGCAGGCGGCGCACGCGGTGCGGGCCAGGATCGACGTGGAGTACCTACTGGGTATGGAGCTCACCGACCCCGGCTTCGACTTCACGGTGCTCACCGGGTCCCGACAACGGCTGCCGGCCACGGCTTGCAGGAGCGGGTGCTGGACCTGCTCTTGGAGCGCCCGGCCGACGAGGGCCTGGTCAGCGCCGGAGGGCGGCAGCGCACCGACTCCACTCATGTCCTGGCGGCCGTCCGGCGCCTGAACCGACTGGAGTTCGTCGGCGAAACGCTCCGGGCCCGCCTGGAAACACTGTCCTCGGCAAATGCCCCGTGGCTCGCGAACTGGATGGACCCGGCACGGCAGGAGCGTGACAGCGCCGGGACCGATGCCTACCGTCTGCCGTCCAAGCGGTCCGAACGCGACCGACTGGCCCGGCAGATCGCCGTCGACGGCTATCGCCTGCTCGGCCGTGCACGCTTCCACGGCACCGGCCTGGCTGCGCGAGATCCCTGCGGTGGCCGTGCTCCGAACGGTCTGGATCCAGCCGCCATCAAGCCCAGGAGGTTTTCGTCTTCGGCGATTGGACCCTGGCCCGCTGGAGCGTCTACTTCGACGGGGCCGGGCGAACGAGGCGTCCGCCGAACCGCACTTGGACTCCGCGTGGGTAGCGGGCGTCGGTCTGACACGCGTCCGCCACGAGCGCATCGTCGAGGCGCCGAGCCGGGGCAAGTCCCCATGAGCCGGAGACTTCCGCCCGCCCGACGACAGCAGGCCGCGCGGCCGCCGCGGGTTGCCCACGGAACATGCTCCGACCGTCCCGCGGCCGCAGGTGCCGTCAAGCCACTGGGGTTGGGGCCTCCAGCAAGGGCGATCTTGCGGACAACGTGCCGCGTGACCGATTCAGCCCCTGGTCAGGGCTCTTTTGCCGACGGGGAACGAGGTTGTCGGCGCTGCGGGACGCCATCCACCGCGAGTTGCTCGGTGGAGATGCAGGCGGCGTCCGGTTGGATGAGGAGGGCGAGCACCTGCTTGCCGAGCGCGTCCTGGACCAGCGGCGGCGGCTGGTGGGGCCAGTCGCCCCCGCGCCGGCGCCCGGCTCGCTTGAGCGCGGCCTGGATCCGGGTGCGGGTCAACCGCGCCGCCCGCGCGGGGGCGGTGCGGTCCTGAGGAGCTCGGTTGGGGCGGGGTGACGGGCGAGCAGGAGGCGGCTCGAACAGGGCGCGGTGGGGTGGGAACAGCGCAGCGGGTGGGGGCTGAGCGATGATGTCAGCGCGCTTGGGGCTCGTCCTCGGTCGTTCGAGCGATGCGCGAAGCCGATCTCGTTTCGTGTGCGCGGGTTCGCGTCGGCCTGTGCTCGTCGCCCGAGTTGCGTCCGTAGTCCTGGAGAAGGGCTTCATCCGAACTCTCGTTCCGTTTCACGGATGACGATTTTGTGCTCGGGGACTGCCCGGGATGGATTTTGTGTCGCCGGCAGGGTGTGGGCGGGGTGCGCCCGCGGTTTCGGACCGAACCGGTCACCGGGCCCGCGCGGTGGCTCCGCACTCTCGACGCCTTTCCGGAGCTTGGGAATCGCTGTTGCGAAACCGTCGACCCATCCTTTTCCGGCCTATTGGAAGACGGCGTCGCCCGTCGCGGGGTCGGGCGGGCGGTGGGTGGCCGAGAGCGACCTGCGGTCGCGCCCGCGTCCTCGGAGTAGCGGCCTGGTCCTCATTCGTCGCCGGCCGGGCTCGGTGTGTCTTGTCGGTCGGTGGGGGCGTGGGTGTGTGGCGGGTGGTGAGGGAGGAGTACGGCGGCGGTGAGGCCGACGAGTCCGACGGCTGCCAGGGTGATCATGGCGGCGGCGTAGGCGTGGCTGGTGAGGCCGGCGACAAGGATGGTGCCGGCGATCGCGGTGCCGAGGGAGGAGCCGAGGTTGGAGATGCTGCGGGACAGGCCGGAGATCTCGCCCTGTCGGTCCTCGGTGAAGCTGGACTGGACGATGTTGACGGAGGGGGTGAGCATCACGCCGAGGCCGAGGCCGATGAGAAGGAGTCCGGGCGCGAAGGCCCAAGGGCTGGGTGAGCCGGCGACGACAAGGATGAGGACGACGATGCCGGCAATGGTGGTGACGAATCCCGTGAGGATGAGGGTGCGTTGGGCGTGGCGCTTGGCGAGGCGTTCGGCCGCGAGGGAGGAGAGGAGGATTCCGAGGGTGGCCGCGGTGAAGATCACACCGGTCTGGATCGCGTCGTATCCGCGGACGACCTGTAGATAGGAGGCCACGGTGAAGGACACCCCCATGAGGAGGAGCCATTGGGTGTTCTGGGTGGCGAGCCCGAGGTTGGAGGTGCGGCTGCGGAACAGGTCGGTGGACAGCAGTGGTTCCTTGTGGGCTCGTTCCCGGGCGCGGATCCATCCGAGGAAGGCGGTCAGGAAGAGGACGCCGAGGGCGAGCAGGGCGAGCATGAGCCGGATGTTGTCGTCGGCGGCCAGAATGCCGGTGACGACGAGGACGAGCCCGGTGGCGGACAGGAGGGTGCCCACAGTGTCGAAGGGGCGGGTGGGGTCCGGCGGCAGGGGGTCCTCGATGCGGCGGCTGAGGGCGATGATCACGACGATGACCAGGGCCTGGAACACGAACGCGGCGCGCCAGCCGAGGGCCGAGGTGATGAGCCCGCCGATCAGCGGCCCGGCCGCGGCGCCGATTCCTCCGAGCGCCATGATCGTCCCGAACGCGCGGGCGCGTGAGGTCGTATCGGTGAACAGCAGTGTGGTGAGGATGTAGACGGGCGGGATGAGCAGGGCGGTGCCGACGCCTTCGAGGATCGAGTTGCCGAGGATGAGGACGCCCAGGCCCGGTGCCATGGCACTCAGCAGCGCGCCGACGCCGTACACCACGAGACCGGTGAGCAGGCACCGCTTGCGGCCGTAGCGGTCGGTCAGTTTGCCGCCGGGGATCATCAGGGCGGCCATCACCAGCAGGAAGATGGTGATCGCGACCTGGACGCCCTGCACTGTGGTGTCGAGGTCCTCGCTGATGTCGTTGATCATCACGTTCATGTTGGAGCCGGCGAAGCTGCAGATGAACTGGGCGAGAGCCAGCGGCGCGATGACGCGCCGCAGACCGCCGGGCGGCGGCGCGGCCGGGGCGGTGTCACTCACCGGCGCCACCGCGTTCCGCCTTGTCGAGGTGCCCTTCGCGGGCGATGGCCGCGGCGACCGGGGTGTCCGCCCGGGAGATGAGCGGACGGCCCGCAGTGGCTCCGCGTTCGCCGTCCAGCAGCGAAGCGGACACGCCGGGGCCCTCGAGCCGCGGCGTGCGCCACCGGTCGATCGTCTTGCCGGAATACAGCGGCGCGGCGGTGAGGAGATCACCGACCGTCCCATGATCGGCGATAGCGGGGTTGGTGCTCACAAGAATCTCCCGTCGTCCGTTGGAGCCGCGGCGGCGTCCGACACCCGGACAGGAACATCGGGGTGCGCCCTCGGGAAACGTCCGGCTCGAAAATCCGGACCCGCGCCCCGGCACGGGCCCGCAAGTCCGGCCGGCCGGTCACACTGCAAACGAAACGCGACTCCTACAGCGCCTGCACCAAGACATGGCTCGTCATGCCCTCAGGCACACTCTGCCGCGAGGTTTCCGGCCCGGTCGGACAACGCGCGGTGACCGAACGGGTGAACAGTCGGCGAACGGGACAGTGAGTCCGGGCCGCAAGGACCGTCCGCCGCTCGGAGAAAACCTGGGTATCGGTTACAAGTCCGACCACCGCCGAGTCGGCGCCGGGCATCTCCCGGAACCGGGAGGGGGTGAGCCCGGATATGCCCGGAAAGGCGCAACGAGACAATCGTGAGCGTCGGTTGGCGCCGACGTCGTTCGCACAACCGACCCATTCCCGGACCAGGATCCGGAACGGGCGTACTCGTGCGTGCCCTCCTCCAACACCCGCAGCCGGTCGAACAGGACCTTCGACATCGCCCGCGCGTCGGTCGCCGAGACACCGCCCGGGTCGTCGACGATCGGCAGGTCGGCGAGCGCACCGTTCCGGCTGCGGCGGTCGCGGTCGCGTCGGGGTCCGGCAAGGCGGTCGCGGCGGTGTGGGTTCATGTCGGCGTTGCTTTCGGGCCGACTCTGGGCCGCAGCATTGTGCCCGGTACTGCGGGACGGACAAGATCGTGCTGCCATCCCTTCCGGCCGTAGCTCGGCTGACCCTCCCGTAGCGTCGCTGTGAAGTCGACGTACCAGGCCGTCGCGGCCCACCGGTGAGGCGTTGGCGTCGGTTCCGACGTCAAGGTGGCGGATCCGGACCGTGCCTTCGTAGACGCGTGCCGCGGTCAAAATGGACACCTGCGGCGTAGTGGTACTTGGGGGTGCAGACAAAGCCGAGGGAGCGGAGTCCCCAGCTTGGCAGAGGTGGTGGGTGACTTCGCGCCATCACGCGTCTTGTGAAAAACCACCGCCTTTGCTCACATCATGCCTGCGGCCGACTTCGCCCGCTCCACATGCTCCGGGGGGCGCAATGCCGGACACTCCCGTGTAGGGGCCGGCGTATTTCGCGCGGGCCATAGTGAGGTGGTCGGCGTGCTTGAGGTCCCGCTCTGGCTGTGGGTGGCGTTCGCCGCGACGGTGGTCGTATCGCTGGTGGTGGACCTGCTCTCCCACCGCACCGCGCACGTCATCCGCTTCAAGGAGGCAGCTGCCTGGAGCGGCCTGTGGGTGAGTCTCGCCCTGATCTTCGGCGTGGTCGTCTTCCTCGTCCTCGGCACCACCGCCGGCACCGAGTACACGACAGCCTGGCTGCTGGAGAAGAGCCTGTCGGTCGACAACCTGTTCGTCTTCGCCGTGATCTTCGCGTACTTCAAGGTGCCCCGCGCCCACCAGCACCGCGTGCTGTTCTTCGGCGTCATCGGCGCACTCGTCTTCCGCGGGATCTTCCTCGCCTTGGGCGTGGCCGTGGTCAGCCGTTTCACCGCGGTGCTGTTCGCCTTCGCGGCGGTGCTCTTCTACAGCACCTACAAACTCCTCAAGGGCGAGGATGAGAGCTTCGACCCGGGCAAGAGCTTCGCCGTGCGGATGCTCCGCAAGGTCGTCCCGGTCCGAGACGAGTACGCCGGGGCGAAGTTCTTCGTCAGGGAAGCCGGCAAGAGGGTGGCGACTCCACTGCTCGCGGTGGTCGTGGCCATCGAGGCCGCCGACCTGATCTTCGCTGTCGACAGTGTCCCGGCCGTCCTTGCGGTCAGCGACGACGCCTTCATCGTCTACACCAGCAACGCGTTCGCCATCCTCGGCCTGAGGGCCCTCTACTTCATGCTCGCCGGCCTCCTGGACCGCTTCCATTACCTGGGCACGGGCTTGGCGATCATCCTCGCCTTCATCGGCGTCAAGCTCATCCTTCAGGCGTCCCACAAGATGATCAGCCCCGGCATCCCGGAAGTCCCCTCACCGATCAGCCTCGCAATCATCGTCGTCGTCCTGACAGGTTCCGTGGTGCTCAGCCTCAGAAGGCCCGCCCCGACAGGCGTTGTCGAACAGACCGACGAACAACGGGCCGACTCCGAGCAGCCCAGCCCACCACCTGCGGCGGACAGCCCCGAGTCCCCACCCGGTTCACCAGGTCGGGACGCTTGACCCGCGATCGTAGCTTCGTCGTCAAGGTGGTCCTGATCTGGTAGATCGTCGTCGTGTCGGACGTTCACGCGCCGGTGGACGGAAGATCTTCTTCGGCGCATGCGCAGGAGGCCGACCGCCGAAGATCCAGTGGGGACGTGGCCCGCTCATGCCGCGCCTCCGGGCAGCACGATCGGTTGGGTGCCGGCGCCCGACACGGCCGCCGCGGTGGGGCGGTCGGCGGCCCGACGGTGGTCGGCCGGCAGTTCCGCCCGCGGTTTCATGGGTTCGCCCCGTTCTGCGAGTCGGGTCGACGACGCTCACAGCAGGACCCCTCGCCGGCGTCGACTGTGGGGTTCGGAATACCCTGCCGCAGCGCCGGCTCACCGCTTCGTGCTCGGTCGGTGCGCATGCGGATCCTGGGCGGGCGGGGCCGCTCCTGTTCTCGCGGGGACGGCGCGTGAACCCGCCGAACGGAACGAGGCCATGGGCGCGGCCCGATCGCGGCATACGGCCATGACTGGGGTTGCGCTCGGAATGAGCGGCGTCTGCCTGCAACGCAGGAGCAACCGGGCGCCCCAGCGCCCCTCCCCACCGACTCCAAGCGCTTCGGGCGGCCCACCCGGTCACTCTCCGGCCCCCGCAGCCGACCCGGTGCATGTGCTCCCCGCAGGGGCGGGCCGCCGTGCGTACGCCGGCACCTTGCTCCCATACGATGCATAAACGTTGCGTTTGGTGCTTTAAGTGAGAGATTGCGAATATCGGAACAGGCGCCACGAGGCGTCCCGGGCGGCGCGGACCTCCGTCGTGGGCGAGTCGAGGCGGTTGGTCGATGCGCTTGCCGCCGACACCGCGGAGACGCGTGTGGCGCAGGAACCCGAAATGTTGCCGACGCGGAAGGGCACCATGAAGCCGAGCCGCCTCGTAGTCGGGCACGGGTGCCCTCCCGCCGAGGCCCCGGAGGGCAAGGCGTCGACCGGTATCGGCGTCCCGCCGGCGAACCCCGCCGAGTGGCAAGGAAGTCGGCGCGCATGCAGCCCTCGCATCGGGATCGCCTCGATGGTCGTGTGCCCGATAGGCCCAGCCGTCGGGGGACTGAGCGCCGTCGACCGTCTGGAGCGGGCCGTTGTGAACTGAGTTCCCCCACCCGGTCGAAGGCATCCACGCTCTCGAAGCCTTCCGTCGGTCTCGGGATCGGGGACGCATCGGCCGCATCGCAATCGACCGGGGCGGCCGATGCCACCTCCGATCCGCGCGGCGGGCAAGCCGGCCGATCCACCCGCGTACGCGCCCCGAGAACCGGTACGGGCGACAAGACAAAGGGGACCGTGTCGCGGTCCCGGACGAGGAGCACACGCATCGATGTCCGACACCGTCTCCACCACCCAGAACACCCCACCCGCCCGCACCGGCGCGCCTATGCGCCGGGTAGCGGTGGTGGGTTCCGGCGTCGCCGGGCTCACCGCCGCGTATCGGCTGTCCCGGGCGGGGATCCAGGTCGAACTGTTCGAGGCGGACGGCCGCCTGGGCGGCCACGCCCACACGCAGACGACCATCGAACCGGACGGGCGGGAGCCGGCCCTGGACACCGGGTTCCTGGTCCACAACGAGCGGACCTACCCCCACCTGATCAGACTCTTCGCGGAGTTGGGAGTCCGCACCCAGGACAGCGACATGAGCATGTCCGTGCACTGCGACGGGTGCGGTCTTCAGTACGCGGGCGCGCGCGGCCCCGCCGGTCTGCTCGCCCGGCCCGGTGCCGCGCTGCGCATCCGCTACCTGCACCTGCTTGCCCAGGTGCCGCGCTTCCACCGGCTCGCCCGCCGGCTGCTCGCCGACCCCTCGGCAGGCGACCCCACCCTGCGCGAATTCCTCACGGCCGAGCGGTTCTCGCCCTACTTCGTGAACCACTTCGTCACCCCGATGGTCTCGGCCGTGTGGTCCTGCGCCCCCGATCTGGCCGGCGACTACCCGGCGCGTTACCTGTTCGTGTTCCTCGCCAACCACGGCATGCTCGGCGTGACGGGCTCACCGACCTGGCGCACCGTCGTCGGCGGCTCCCGCACCTACGTCGACAAAATCGCCGAACGCCTCACTGCCGTGCACCGCTCCACCCCCGTCCGGGCGGTACACCGCCACAACGACGCTGTCACCGTGATCACCGACGACGGACACCGGACCCGGGCCGACGCCGTCGTGGTCGCCACCCACGCCGACCAGGCACTACGCCTGCTCGCCGATCCCACCCCGAACGAGCGCGAAATCCTCGGCGCCTTCGCCTACTCGCACAACCCCACCGTGCTGCACCGTGACCCCTCGCTCCTGCCCGACGCGCGGCCGGCCCGCAGCTCCTGGAACTACCGCATGCCCCACTGCACCGCACCCTCCGACCGGGTGCAACTCACCTATCACCTCAACCGCCTGCTGCGCCTGGACACCAGTACCGACTACCTGGTCACCCTCAACGAGGACCCACGGCACCCGATCCCCGAGCACTTGGTGCTCTCCCGCACCCTGTACGAGCACCCGATCTACACCGCGAGCACCCTCGATGCCCAGCGCCGCCTGCCCGAACTGACCACCGGGCACACCGCGTTCGCCGGCGCCTACCACGGCTGGGGCTTCCACGAGGACGGCTGCCGCTCCGGCGTCGAGGCGGCCGGGGCCCTGCTGGGAGTGAGGGCGTCGTGAACACCCTGCCCGGACGCTGGGGGGCCGTCCTCTACGACACCCGCACCACGCATGTGCGCACCACGCCCCGCAGACACGCCTTCCACCACCGCGGATACCTGTGGCTGGTCGACCCCGACCGGCTTCCCGCCGTGCCCTGGCCACTACGGCCCCTGGCCCGATTCCGCCCGAGCGACCACGCCGCGGACGCCGCCCACCCCGAGCTGACGATCCGACAGGACCTGGACCGTTACCTCGCCGCGCGAGGCGTCCGGCTCGGCGACGGCCGAGTGCTGATGCTCACCCAGGCCCGTTCCCTGGGGTACGTCTTCAACCCGCTGACCGTGTACTGGTGCCGCGACGACGCGGGCCGCCCACTGTGCACGGTCGCCGAGGTGCACAACACCTACGGCGACCGGCACCGCTACCTGTTGCGCCCGGATCCCGCAGGCAGGACCCGGACCCCCAAGGAGCTCCACGTCTCGCCGTTCTTCCCGGTCGACGGCCACTACCGGATGACCCTGCCGGAGCCGGACGAGTATCTCCACCTCACCGTCCACCTGGAACGCGCCGGAGGCCGGGCTTTCACCGCCACCGTCCACGGCACCGGCCGCCCCGCCGGCTCCGCCGCCCTGCTGCGTGCCGCGCTCACCCACCCCTTCGCCACCTGGGCCGTCAGCCTCCACATCCGCTACCAGGGCGTCCGCCTATGGCTGCGCGGCGTTCCCGTGCACCCCCGTCCCGCCCCCGGCCGCCCCCGATCGGCCGAGGACCCCACCCCCACTGAAGAGCCGCCCACGTCGTGACCACACAGACCTCACCGGGCGCACGGTGCCCGCTCCGACCGTGGCGAACCGACGCTCCGGCCACACGATTCGTGGTCGGCGCACCTTCGGTGCGGCTGTGGGCACTCGGCACAATCGGCGACGTGCCGGCTGCGCGATCTCCGCCGTCACAAGTTCGCGTGCGATCCCCTCGGTGAACATCACGCGATCGTGTCACGCACCGCGCAGGGAACCTCCTGGGCTTCGTCATCGAGGCCCAGGGCGATTGGGCCGACAGAGGCGTGAATCATCCTGATCCGCTCACGAGTTGACGGGGGCGCCCGCACCACGCACCTCACCCGGGCGTGCGCCGGATTTCTTTGACCAGGCATCCGTGCGAGGACCTTTGGGCGGCAGCCGAGCTTGCTGAAGACACCTCCTTCGTGGTGGCCGTGCGGGCTGTGCCTCGGCGTCCGGCGACACCAGGACCCCGATTCGCTCTCGCAGCCGGGCTCCTTCACCATGTTCCGGCCGCGTTCGGAGTCCGGGTCGGAGCGGGCCACCCGCTCGCGCGTGTGAGGGGCGGCACGCGCACGAAGACCCCGCCGCGACCCGGACGTGTCGGCCCGCTACCCCGATCGCATTCACGCGACGCCTGCGTTGGCCCGTCCGGGGCTGCGGCAACGCACGACCGGCCCCACCGCGTGGCATCGGTGTGGTCGAGGCGGTGGCAGAGCAGTGCTTGCGCGGCAGCCCATACCCCGCGCCGCGATCACCGTGGGCGATCTCGGGCTCAGTCTCGTCGGTCCGTCACGGCGCGAGGCAGAGTGCGGAGCAGCTCGTCACCGAGACGCTCGAACTCGCGGCGCAGGAACGGATCCGCAAGTCGAGCCAGGCCGTGGAAGCGGACGTGGGAGCGGTAGGTGATCTTCGTGCTGCTTCCGGCCGGTTCGAAGGTGAGGTCGTCCGTGGAGGTGGCGGTCTTGTTGGTGCCGACGAAGGTCAGTCGCGCGGGTTCGGAGCGGGTCAGTTCGTAGGCGAGTTCGGTGTGCCTGCCACGAAACTCGGAGACGTTGTGCCATCGGGAACCCACTCCGATGGGTCCGGAATCGATCCGGGTGCACTCGTGCGTGCCGGGGTCCCAATGCACGGCATGGGAGAAGTCCCGCAGATAGGACACGACCTCGTCGATCGGGCGTGGGACGGTGAACGTGCGTTGTACGTCGACCATGTCTTCGACTCCTTCTCGGCGGTGTGCCGTGATGCGGCCGGGCCTGTGCGGCGTTGTCCCCGACCCGTACCCGCCGAGGGCATCCGAGATCGCCGACGACGTCGGAAGTCTTCGTCATCGACGCTTCGGGCGTGCCCACGACGCGAGACTCGGGAACGGCGCCGCCGGCTCCATGCGGTCGTCCGCCCGATGGGGGTCGGCCGAGCCGCGTGTGCCGGACGAGCGCCGCCTCGGAGCGGTCGAGGGCGCGCGCGACGTCGTCGTGGAGGTCCTGTTGCCCAGGGCGTCTCGTGCCATGGGTTACCGCGTCGTGTGCGGATCGCTGTTGCGGGACGAGTCGCCGGATGCGGCGGTGGTGCGGATCGCGGGTCTGCCGGCGACTATCGTTCTGCGGCGAACGAGAGGATCCCGAACTCGTCCTCGCCTTCGGTGAACGGCGCTATGGCGATGTCGGTACGCCGCCAGGGTGTCGGCCACCGTGTCCAGGGTGTCTCGGTCTCCGTCGGCCAGTTGCCGCACCCACGCGGGCGGGCGGCGGTGCCATGACAGGCGGTGCACATCGATGGCGAGGCGCTCGCGCGACGTAGTTCGTATCGCCTCGAAGACCCCCGTGCCGGGGAACGCCGGCGCGCTGGGGTGAGGAAGTCCGGTACCCAGCCGGCAGCCGGGACCAACGACCCGAGCAACGACGCATGAGGGGGCAGCCGTTCCAGCACGTGAGGCCGCCACGCACGAAACGGCGAGGCGGAACCCTGGCGCGGGACCCGCAGACTCATCACCACCTCGCTGATCGGAAGCGCGCGGTGGTGTGCGGACACCAACCCTGCCAGATCCTGCGCGGTGAAGTGAATACGTAACATGCGTCCCCCATTATCCGTTTGCTGGGCACCGTGGCCCGGTGGCCAGGGACATTCGGTCCCACCCGAAAGCCGTTGTCGCCACCCGTCTCGACCGAAGAAGCTCTACCCAGTCGCAAGAATCGCGCAGGGGTGTCGACCCGCATGGACGCCTCCTCGATTTTCGCCGCCTCTGAAGGAGTACACGAACGGCACACCCGCGACCGGGCATACCGCTCCCCTGCCCTCGTCCACGACACGACCGCGGCGGTGGCGCTCCGCCCACCGTCAACAGGGGGCACCCGGTCGGTGAACAGCCGGCCCTCGCGAAAAGAGGGCCTGAACGAAAGGGAATCCCCATGATCGAGAACAACGAGGCCGCGACCACCGACGGCTTCCGCTACACGATCGCTCGCACCCTCGACGCCCCCGTCGCGGACGTCTGGCAGGCATGGACCATAGCCGAGCAGTACGCGCAGTGGGCGGGCACGAAAGACGTCACCCTCGACGCCCGACCCGGCGGCTCGTGGAGCGGCACCGTGGTGCTCCCGGACGGTCGACAGTTCCCCATCACCGGCTCGTACCTCGAGGTCGTCGAGAAGCGCCGCCTGGTCGTCGCGATGGACGTCCCCGGACGCGCGGAACCCGACGTCATGACTGTCGAACTGACCGATCGGGGCACCCGCACCGACATCGTCGTCTCGCAGACCTGCGACAGCGTCGAGAACCGCGACCGGACCGAGGCCGGCAGCAACATGCTCCTCGACGGCCTCGCCGCCCACCTCGAGGGTCGCCGATTTTCGACGACAGACCGCGGGCATGACGGCTGACGCCGCGTTCGCGGGCGTCGGCGCCCGGTATTCCGGCGGTGCATCGCTCCAGGAACGGTTTGCCTTCGCGACGCGCCCCCGCGAGCAGGCGGTCCCGAACAGGCGCGCGGGTCGGAGCAGCCCTGGTCGGGCGTGGGCCCCTGTCCCGAACACGTCAATACGGGTCCGGGACGGTCCCGAACACGCATGACCTGTTGCGCCCGACTCCTACGAACGTTGCTCCCACGTGGTCCGGGTGAGTTCGTACTCGACTTCGCCGTGCTCGGAACCTTCGATCGCCTCCGGCCAGTCCCCGGTGAAGTGGCGAAGGAACGACAGACCCGCCTTCTCCATCACACGCCGCGATCCCGCGTTGACCGACATGGTGTTCGCGGTCACTCGCTCCACGCCGAGGTCCGTGAACCCCTTGTCGATCAGCGCGCATGACCCCTCGGTGGCGTAGCCCTTGCCCCAGGCGGCCCTGTTCAGCCGATAGCCCAGTTCCACCACGGCGGGGCTGCAGTCGTCCAGGGGACGGAATTCGAACCAGCCCAGGAAGGTTCCGCCGTCCCTCTCCTGCGCGGCCCAGTAGCCGCGGGTCCCGACGCACGGGTGGTCGTGCAGCAACCCGGGCAGGACCTGTGCCCGGATCGTCTCGCGGCTCGTGGGCCGGCCACCGTTGATGAAGCGCATGACTTCCGGGTCGTTGTCCAGCGCGACCAGGTCGTCGACGTCGGCCTCGGTGAACGCGCGCAACACGAGCCGATCGGTCTCCAAGAGGATGTTCATGCCGTGATCCTCACCACCGGCGCAAGAGCCCGCCACCGGATATTCGCAGCGGGCCGGTACATGCGTCGGCGGACTCACCGGCTGTGCGGACGCCCGAGATCGTGGGCCGGTGAGAGCGACCAGGGGCCGCTCGCGGTCACACCTTCCAGGCACCGCGCGCGGCGGCGTCACGGGCGTAGTCGGCGAAGTCGCGGGGCTCGCGTCCCAGGGCGCGGCGCACGCCGTCGCAGACGTGTTCGTTGCGTCCGTCCAGCACCTCGGTGAACAGGAACAGCAGCAACCGGGCGACCTCTGCGGGGACTTCGTGTTCGGCGAGCGCGGCCGCGTACGCGTTGGCCGGGACCTGGACGTAGGTGATCTCGCGTCCGCTCGCCCGGGCGATCTCGCCGACGGCGTCGGCGAAGCTGAGCAGCCGGGGCCCGACATGCCCGGACTGGCGAAGACCTTGCTCATGCCTGCTTTCCGGTGGTGAAGAAGCCGGTCAGGACGGGGGCGAGGAGCTCCGGGCCGATGTTGTGCTCCTGGCCGGGGAAGACGTGCAGGGTGAAGTTGTCGGCCAGTGCGGCGAGTTCCCGCGCGCCGGTGAGCATGTGCGGAGCGCCCGCGTCCCCGCTGCCGACGAGAACGGGCACCGTCACAGACCGCCAACGGTCGGCGGGCAGGGGCCGACCGGACATGGTGTCACCCATGACCCGGCCGTCATAGGGCAGGGTGCGGGCGGTGGCTTCCATACCCGCCCAGAAGGGCGCCTGCCGCATCCCGGCGACGACCTCGGCGGGCATGCCCACGGCCGCGGTCATGAAGTAGGCCACGGCGTCACCGTACGCCCCCTGCTTCACGAGGTCCGTCAGATGGGCGACGTAGTCGGCGGGCAACGGTGGGCGGCTGGAGTCGGTGATGAAGGGCGGCTCGTACATGGCCAGCCTGGAGACGGCACTGCCCCGGGCGACGGCCTCCAGCGCCAGTACGGCGCCGGAGGACATGCCGAAGACCATCGCCTCACCGCCCGCGCGCCCGATCAGGGCGTCCAGGTCCTCGACCTCGCGCTGTACGTCGTACTCCGGGCCGTCCCCGCTGTCGCCACGGCCCCGGCGGTCGTACGTGATGACGGTGCAGTGTTCGGCCAGCAGGCCGGCGAGTTCGGCGGAATCGCCGCGCGTCATGAAAGCGCCGCCGACGAGCACCACCGCAGGGCCCGAGCCCTGCCGCTCGTAGGCGATGGCCGTGCCGTCGGCGGAGAACACCTTGTCCATGAAAAACCACTCCATCCATATATCTGCGCGTGCGCAGGGCCGAGAAGCCCGCTTCAGAACTGGACGGTACAGTACCCACATGGGTACTGGTCAGTCCAGTACTGTTCCGCAGGAGGGGCAGACGCAAAGCGAAGGAGCCGATGATGGACAGCCGTTCAGCGCGCAAGCACGAGGCGATTCTGGAGGCCGCGACCAGCGTTTTCCTGGACAAGGGATACGCGGGAACGAGCATGGACGACATCGCGAAGCTGGCCGCGGTGTCCAAACAGACCGTCTACAAGCACTTCTCCGACAAGGAGAAGCTCTTCGCCGACATCGTCCTGGCCACCACCGACCGGCTCGACACCACGATCAACCTGCCGGCCGACCTCCCCACCGACGACGCCAACCTGGAAGAGAGCCTGACCCGGCTCGCCCGTCGGTTCCTGACCGCCCTCACCGACCCCCGCGTGATCCAGCTGCGGCGCCTGATCGTCGCCAACGCCGACGTCTTCCCCGACCTGGGAACCGAGTGGTACGAGCGAGGCTTCCAACGAGGGCTCACCACGCTGGCGGCAACCTTCCAGCGCCTGGCCGACCAAGGGCTCCTCCGCATCGACGACACACTCCTGGCCGCGAACCACTTCTCCGGCCTGCTGCTGTGGATCCCCGTGAACAAGGCCATGTTCACCGGCAGCGTCCGGCACACCGAAGCCGACCTCGACCGCTACGCCGCCGCCGGCGCCCGCGTCTTCCTCGCCGCCTACCGCTGACCACCGCCCCGGCCTCGCCGACTCACGCGCATCTGCCGGGTGCAACACCCGACCGCAGGCCGGGCTGCGCCCACCACCGAGCGGCGGGGGTTTACCCGGTTCAGCCGGGCCAAGTGCCGGTCAGGCGCCGGGTGGCTGCCGCGCCACCGCGGTCGACGGCGGCCTTGACGACGGCGAAGATCGCCCCTTGCAGGCCGGCGGCGAGCAGAACCCGGGACCAGGTGCGGTCCTCGTCGGTGGCATCGGGGGCGTCGTCGTCGTGGCCGATCATCTTCCACGCCTGCTTGAAGGCCGCGCCGGCGATCATGCCGCTGGTGGCACCGAGCACCAGGCCGACCGGCTTGTAGGCGACCTTGGACATCTTCACCGGCGCTTCCGGCCTCGGTGCAGCAGCACGAGGGCGATCACCACGACCGCTGCGCCGATCAGCGGGGTCCGGTTGGCCTTTGCCGTGGTTGCGGCCGTTTGGGCCTTCTCGCGGACCGGGGCGGGGGTCTTGTCGGCGGCGAGGTGTCCGGCGCGGGCCACACCGTCGCGGACGTGGGCGGCGGCGTGGGTCGCCTTGTCGAGGACCGGGTCGGGCGTTTTGTCCTTGACCAGTTCGGTGGCCTGGGCCGCTCTGTCCCGGAGTTGGTCGGTGAGGTGAGCGGCCTTCTCGGCGGTCTGTTCCTTGATGTCGGCCGCCTTCGTCTTGGCCTGGGCCTTGACGTCGGCCTTGGCCGCCAGCGCCTCCACCGTGCGGCCGAGTTCGTCGCGGGTGTCCTCGATCTTCTCGCGCAGTTGTTCGGGTGTGGGCGCGGATTTCTCGTCCTGGGGTTCGTGGGTCATCGGTGTGCTCTCTCCTTGATCGCGGCGACGTCGGCCTTGACGCTGTCGATGGTCTGTTCGGGTGCGGGGGTGCCGGCCTTGGCGATCTGCTTCTTCCCGGCGGCGGCCATTCCTGCGGCGATCGCCGCCAGCAGGGCGGCGGTGATCAGAGCCGAGGCCCACACCGGCAGGAGCAGGGCCAAGGCTGCGATCACGGTGACGACGAGGGCCTGCGCGGCCAGGATGCCGACCAGGCCGGCGCCGCCGAACAGGCCGCCGCCCAGCCCGAAGCGTTTGCCCTTTTGGGTCATCTCCACCCGGGCCAGCTGCATCTCTTCGCGGACCAACTCGGAAATCTGCTGCGACGCTCGCGAGACGAGATCGCCCATCGACTCCTGGGAACCGCCGCGGCCCGGCTGTCCAACGGTGCTCATGGAATCCTCACCTTCCTCCTCGCGCTCGGTGCAGTTCCTCGGCGCGACGGCGGCCAACGACCTCGCTCCCGGGTGATGGGGGCATACGAGCGCGGCTACCCCACAACCCGCAGGTCACTCACCCGCCCACTGTTCTCCTCACCGGGCTGCGGAACGTCGTCGACGACGCTCGGAGACATCGGCCGCCTCGGCGAGCAGGCTCAGGACACGTAGGCGTACGCGACGCGAGGACTGCGACTCGCGGGGTCGGCCACCAGCGCGGTGATCCGAGAGCTGCATGTGGCGGCTCGAGAGCACCTCGACCCGGCTTTGTAGGGTCCTCGCATGCCACAGTCCACAGAACCGTACGAGCCGGTGTCGGGGAAACACGTACGCCGAGCCGTCGCCCACTGCCTCGACGCCTTGGAAGGCGTTCCCGCGGCCCGCTGGCACGACCGGGCCGGAAGCCTGGAATGGACGTGTTGGGAGACTCTCGGCCACCTCGCGGACGACCTGCTCACCTATGCCCTGCGGTTCGGGCTCGCGGAGCCCATGGGCGTGCCACGTGTCCCGCTGCGTGTTTCCCGCAACCGCCCCGGCGGCCCGGCCAACGTCATCTTCGGAGACCACGAGGCAGGGCCGGAGGGGCTCCTGACCGTCGTGGAGGCTTGCGGTGGACTGCTCGCAACCGTCGTGGACACCACGGCCGCAACCACCTTGGCACCACACGTCTTCGGAGCCTCCGACCCGGAGGGCTTCGCAGCCATGGGCGTCGTCGAGACACTCGTCCACACCCACGACATCACCCAGGGCCTGGACCGTGCCTGGGAGCCCCCGCAGGATCTGAGCGAGCGGGCCCTCGCGCGCCTGTTCCCCGACGTGCCCGTCATCGACACACCATGGTCGACCCTGCTGTGGGCCACCGGACGCGTCGAGACGCCCGATCGCCCCCGCCGGACCGACTGGCGCTGGCACGGCGCGCCCCTCGGCAGCACATGACTCGAACGACACGTCCGTACAAGGCACGCGCAACGAACCGTGAACGGCGGCAGGTCAGCCTCGGACTACCGCAGCGATCGCTCCGGTGCCCTCCGGCCTCGCGTCGAGACCGTCTCGAAAAGCTGCGCGCCGCGATCGAGTCCACCGCCCAGCCCTCGACACCATGCGTTGGACAACGCTCGAGTCCCCGAACTCTCCGAGGACCGACTGGCCCGCCAACCGAATGTGCTTCGCTACTGCTTCCATCGCGAGGTACCGCAACCAGTGGAGTGCGCTGTCTGGTCGGTCGTATCCACATCGCGCGGACACAGCGGAGTGTAGGCGGCCGCACTTCTGTTCCGTGTATTCCGACCCGCCGCAGAGCCACGCGGCTCACACATGAAGAACAACACCTCACTACCGTCGAGGCGTGGTCGGTCGGGCGAACCCCATGAGTGGAAGTGCTCGCCTGCGGCTCGGAGTTGCGGCTCCCCACGGCGGCCGTCAAACCCGACTTCGGTTTGGCCTCGCGACGTACTGGGATTGCAGCCTGGAGCATCTCACCCGCCCGTACCCGTCGCCCGTCTTCGGACATGCGGCGCCGGCGTCCGGCCACCGTGCTCGGCCGGCGGTGCCTGGGACCACGCGGATGCTGAACTCGTGTGTGCCGAGCCCGTCTGCAATTCGGAGGAACAGCAGCGAGAAGTGCTCCTGTCGTCACGGGTAATCACGCCGGTACCGCTGTCCGTTCCCGTCGAGCGCACGCCGAATCGGGTGCTCGCCGGCCGGCCGTGGTCCTCCCACCAGCGGTATGCGGCCGCTGCCTCGTCCCACAGTCGGCGGGGCCGGGTGTGGCCGGGGATCGAGTCGGCCGGAGGCCCAAGAGGTGCATGTCGGACAGGCACAGCGTGCACTCGTCAGCTTCGTCGCCCCTCCCCAGCCCAGCGAGCAGCGGCACTTCGGGCCGCGCAGCCCGACCGCAAACCGCTCGTGCACATCCGCAACGACGGCGCGGGGGCCCAGGGCCTTCGTGGGTGCGACGCAGGCGTGCGGCCTGCTGCCCTCCCGCGGTTCGGTAGAGTCGAAGCGTGGCTGTGTTCCTCGTCTTCCTCCGCCGCTCCGGTCCGCACTGGGATCCGTCCCGCCCCATGCAGGAGCAGTCCGACTGGCCCGCCCACGCATCCTTTATGGACGAGCTCGTGAATTCGGGTGTCGTCGTGTTGGGCGGACCACTCGCCGACGAGCATCGCGTGGTGCTCGTCGTCGAGGCCGAATCGCAGGACACCGTCCGTGCCATGCTCGCGCGTGATCCGTGGAGCGGGACGCACCTTCGAGTGGACGGCGTCGAGCCATGGACGATCCGCCTCGATGGTCGGCGCGCCCAGAGTTCGCCCGAGGCTCAGGGGGTGGTGTCGTCGAACTGCCACAGCGGGCGTTCCTCCGCCTCGTCACCACTCCCCCACCCACCCGGGTAGCGGCAGACCGGGACGCGCGACAGAGTGGCCGCCGAGGTTCGTGGCCCGGCGGCGCCGTCGTGTGCCGGTTTGCCCCCATGCATAAACGACGGATGGCCGCAACGGCAGCGATACTGACCGTCCTGGTCGGCGGTGTCGGATACAGCGGGGACGACTCGGATTCCCCGCCGAGCGAATCATCGGCGGGAACCACCTCACCCACGAGGACGCCGAGCGCTTCGAGCGGCGGCAGGACCACGAAGTCGGACGGTCCGCCGCGACGCCGGCCGGCCTGGACTACTGCGCCATTCCGAGCGCGGCTTCGCTCGGCCCACTCGGACACCAGCCGGGTGATGGCAAGCCGGACACCATGAGCAACCTCTACGACGGGGGCTGCAAGTACGACAACCGGAGCACCAGGGTGGCCATGGTCGTCGACATCGACACGATCACGCTCGACACATCCAACTGCCGGACATTCGACGTGTCGGGCTTCCCCAACGTGGCGTCGTTCGGCACCGCCACCTCATGCGGGCTGGACGTTCAGGTCGGCAAAGACCTGCTGCACATGGGTGGAGAACTTCTACGCGACACCCCCGCGGTCAACGGCAAGCTGTGCGATCTGGCAGTGCACTTCGCCGAGCAGGTAGTCGCCGCCACCACCCGAACATGACAGGCATCAGCACCCCGGAGCCGGGCCGCTCCCGCCGATCTCCAACGCCTCGGCGAGCAGTTCCACGAGCCGTTCGGCGGCCTGCCGGGCGGGCCCCTCCAGCGCCTCGAGTTCCTCGTCGACGCGCAGGACGTCCGCGCTCCCGGGCGGCACCTCGCCGGGAGTGCCGTGGCGGATCGAACGGGCGGCCGCGTCCAGGACGTCGGCGGCCGTGTCGAGCAGTTCCCGTGCGCGGTCCCGCCCGGGTCCGTCCGCCGGAGCGCCGACGTCCGGGTCGGCGAGCGCGGCGACGACCGGCAGAATGCGCTCGGCGAGGCCCCCAGCGGCCGCGTACCGGCTGAAGGAGGCGTGCCGCGGCCCTGGCCTACCGGGACGACATCTCGAACCGTCGTCGCCATGATCGACCCGTCGGCGCACTTCGCACTGCTGGTTGTGCCGATATCGGTTCACTTCGAGGGCCGATCACCGTGGTCGCCTTGGAGCGTGTGACGACGTTCCTGTTCGCGCTTGGAGTAGGCGGCTGCCCGGATCGCATCGTCGCTCTCCAAGCCTGATCCCAGCGCGCCGCCCGCGGTGGCGACCGAAGCGACGAACCAGGACAGCGTCAAGTACTCCTCGGCGTGCAGTGGGGTTTGTGTAGCGGAAGCGAACACTTGGTCGTTGAGGATGAACAGCGCCCACACCCAGTTGATGACCATCAGGCCCACGTAGCAGACGAGCACCCCGATACCCACGGTCACGACCGTCGAGGCGTTGTAGAGCCGCGCCCGCTGCCTCGCCTCCGGCGAGCTTTCCGCCGACCGATGCCACAGCTCCGCGTCCACGATCAGCCAGCCGATCATGAGCCCGACGGATCCGACCGTGGCGATCACGAGGCGTGGTGCGCTCAGGGTCCCGGCCAGGCTCCAGACGGTGGAGTTCACGGTGGCGACCGCTCCCGTGGCGAGTGCGGCCGCCAGGGCTTTCGACAAGCCCGGCACCAACCGCCACGGCCGGTTGGCGCGGACCATGCCGAAGAGCACCCGCAGGTCACCGCGCGGCCCGCTGACGACGTAACGAAGATCGTCGGTCTCCTTCTCACCGATCGGGTCCGCATGAATGGGCGCGAGACGGCTGACGAATGGCCCCGGAACGGGCCGACTTCGCGGAGACCCTTCAACCCCGGTGGTCTGCGGACCCGCCAAGCCGAGCACGGCTGCTTCGACGGCCCGCCGGGCCCTTGTCTGCAACCGGAAGCCCCCCAGCGAAGGAAGCGAGAGCAGCGCCAAGCCGTGTTCGTGGCTCAGATTCACAGCGAGCTTGCGTCCGTGTGAGTGCAGCGGAAGGTCGGTGAGGGCCACGACGATGTCCCAGTTCTCCGCGCTCCCACGGTCCATGATCCGGCGCATCAAGGTGGGCGGGTCCTCCGTCCCCGATGTGAAGGGCTCACTGACCACCTCGACGTCGAACCGTCGCCTCCGGCCCGACTTGTCCGCGAGCCGGGCAGGAAGAGTCCGGGCCATGCGCTGCGCGATCTCCGTCGGCGCGTCCGGATCCGCCAGGAGAGCCACGACCGTAACGCCCCGAGACGACGCGCGCATGACTGGACCCTCTCGTCGGCTGCCCCGATCCCAAGTGCCCACAGACGCCGCCCAGGTAACGTCCACGCCGCATGCCACGTGTCCGCCGCCGTGAGGGTCGGGAGATGGGACGTCGTTCATGAGTCACCCCGGGTGTCGAGCCTCGCCGGCCCGGCCGCGGTGCCGGACGGGGTGTTCGGAACCGCGGCGTTCGCGTCCGGGCCGCTGCTCTCGGTGCCTTCTCGTCGCCCGCTGGGCGTCATCCGAGCCAAGCGGACTCTTTCGGACGGGTGCGCGGCGAGGTGTCGGTGCCGCCGGGCGAGGCCGTGTCGCTCAGGTGACGGTGCACGAAGTGGATGCTCATCGCGCCTTCGCCGACCGCGGAGGCCACGCGTTTCACCGAGCCGCTGCGGACGTCGCCGGCGGCGAAGACGCCAGGCAGGCTGGTCTCCAACGTCAGGCAGTCGCGGCCCTGGCTCTGCCACAGTTCGGGAACGGAGCGGGCTTGTGCCTCCGTACCGGTGAGCACGTAGCCGCGCGCGTCGAGGGCGAGCGCGCCGGACAGCCACTCGGTGTGGGGATCGGCGCCGGTGAAGACGAACAGGGCCCGCACCGGGAGGTGGTGGTTCTCGCCCGTACGGTGGTCGACCACGGTGACCACCTCCAGCGCCTCGTCGCCGAGCACCTCGGTCATCTCGGTGTGCAGCAGCACCCGCACCCGCGGGTGGCGCTCTATGCGATCGATCAGGTAGCGGGACATGTGTGCCTCGAGGCTCGGGCCGCGGACGAGCAGATACACCTGTGGCGCGTACCCGGCCAGGAAGAGCACGGCCTGGCCTGCGGAGTTGCCGCCGCCGACCACCGCCACCGGGTCGGTACGGCACTGCTGGGCCTCGTAGACGGTCGCCGAGTAGTGGACGCTCGTGCCCTCCAACGGCTCGATGCCGGGTACATGGAGGCGGCGGTAGCGGGCGCCGGTGGCCAGGACGACGGTACGGGCGGTGATCTCGCTGCCGTCGGCGAACCCGACGGCGTAGTGGCCGTCCCGCCGTTCGAGCCGGGCCGCCTCCGCCGGGACGCTGATTCGGGCGCCGAACTTTTCCACCTGGAGCACGGCGCGCTCGGTGAGTTCGGCGCCGGAGATGCCGGAAGGGAAACCGAAGCAGTTGTCGATGCGGGAGGACGTCCCGGCCTGGCCGCCGGTGGCCAGCGCCTCGACCACGGTAGTGCCGAGGCCCTCCGAGGCGGCGTTCACCGCGGCGGCGAGACCGGCCGGACCGGAGCCGACGATCAGGAGATCGCCGCGGCCGTTGCCCGATTCCAGGGACGGCAGGCCGATGAACCGGGCCAGTTCGGCGTTGCTCGGATTGCGCAGCAGGGTGGTGTCCCGCCAGATCACCAGCGGCGTCTGCTCAGGACCGACCGCGAAACGGCGCAGCAGCGCCTCGGCCTCCTGGTCCGTCTCCAGATCGATCCAGCGGTGCGGCAGCCGGTTGCGGGCGGCGAACTCGCGCAGCCGCCGGGTGTCGGGCGAGTAGCGCGAGCCGATGATGCGGAAACCGGCGCCCTGACCGACGAGCAGGGCACGGCGCCCCAGGCAGGCGCGCAGCACCACATCACCAAGGAGGGAGTCCCGGGTCACCAGGTCGCGCAGCTGCTCCACGGACAAGGCGAGGATCTCGCCGGGGTCCCTGACCACGGCGGTGTAGAAGGCCACCTGTCCGTTCAGGAGGCCGAGTTCGCCGATGAAGCGCCCAGGGCCGTGCACACGCAGCAGGCGTTCGCCGGGCGTGCCGAAGCCCTCGACGATGGCGACCGAACCACTGAGGACGACGTAGAACGCTTCGCACCGCTCCCCCTCCCGGATCAGTACGTCACCGGCGTCGATCGCGCGCCGCCGGCCATGCTGCGCCAGGCGGGCCATCTGGTCGTCCGACAGGCGGGGATACGCGCCGTAGATGTCTGGGGTCTCGAAGGGGACGCTCTCCTGCGCCTCGTCCGGCACCGGCGCCGCACCCGGCCGCGTCTCGTCGCCGGGCATCACACGAACGCCTCGTGGACGAAGCACCATCGCCAGTCCTCGCCGGGCTCGAGCGACGCCACGATCGGGTGGCCGTCGGCGGCGGCGTGCCGGCGGGCGTGCCGGTTCGGCGAGGAATCGCAGCAGCCGACGTGGCCGCAGGTCAGGCAGAGCCGAAGGTGAACCCAGGGGGAATGCGTGGCGAGGCATTCCTCGCATCCTGGGGCGCGCGGGGTGACGGGGCGTACGAGGGCGAGGTGGGGGTCGGTTCGTACGGTCATGGTCGATCATCCTTTCCCGGCCGGCTCGCGGCCGGCGATCGACTGCTCCACCCACTGCCTCAGGACAGCAGCAGGTGCGGCACCCGACTGTCGGGCGATGGTTCGTCCTTTGTCGAGGACCAGCAGCGTCGGTACGGCCTGGACCTCGAACCGTCGCGCCAGGCGCGGGTTCTTGTCGATGTCGACCTTGACCAGTTTGATCGTTCCCGCGAGATCGGCGGCGACCTTCTCCAGCGCGGGGCTCACCATGCGGCAGGGGCCGCACCAGGTGGCCCACAGGTCGACGACGACGGGCACGGTGGCCTGCTCGACGACCTCGGTGAAGTCGTCGTCGCCCGCGTCGGCCATCCACGGCAGAGGCTGCTTGCAGTTGCCGCACCTGGGGCGGCCCTCGGCGGCCACGGGTACCCGGTTGGTGCGCCCGCAGTGCGGGCAGGTGACGTTGGTGGCTTGCACGCTGCTCATGCCACCCTCGCTCCCTTCACGTCCTCGGGCTGGTCGTAGGTGACCACCAGCTCTGCGTGCTCGGCGTCGACGCGGATCCTTGCGCCGTCCTGGACGTCGCCGCGCAGCAGGGCCCGCCCGACCAGCGTCTCGACCTCGTGCGAGATGTAACGCCGCAGTGGCCGGGCCCCGTACACCGGGTCGTAGCCCTGGTGGGCGATCAATTCACGGGCTGCGTCGCTGAGTTCGATGGTGATGCGGCGTTCGGCGAGGCGGCGGCGCAGTTCGTCGAACTGCAGCTCCACGATCCGCTCGATCTGCCGCTCACCGAGCGGTTTGAACAGCACGATGTCGTCGACGCGGTTGAGGAACTCCGGGCGGAAGTGCCCGCGCAGCTCGCCCATCACCAGGGCGCGGGCGTCGGGCTTGATCTCACCCTCGGCGGTGGCGCCGTCGAGGAGGTACTCGGAGCCGATGTTGGACGTCATGATGATCACGGTGTTGCGGAAGTCGACGGTTCGGCCTTGCGCATCGGTGATGCGGCCGTCGTCGAGGATCTGCAGCAGGGTGTTGAAGACGTCGGTGTGCGCCTTCTCGATCTCGTCGAACAGTACGACCGAGTACGGCTTGCGGCGTACGGCCTCGGTGAGCTGGCCGCCTTCCTCGTAGCCGACGTATCCGGGCGGTGCGCCCATCAGTCGGCTGACGGTGTGCCGCTCCTGGTACTCGCTCATGTCGAGGCGGACCATGTTCTCCTCGGAGTCGAACAGGGTCCGGGCGAGGGTCTTGGCCAGCTCGGTCTTTCCGACGCCGGTGGGGCCGAGGAAGATGAACGAGCCGATGGGGCGGCGCGGGTCGCGGATGCCGGAGCGGGCGCGGATGATGGCGTCGGCGACGAGCTTGACGGCCTCGTCCTGGCCGATGACGCGCTCGCGCAGGATCTCGTCCAGGCGCAGCACTTTCTCGCGTTCGCCCTCCTGGAGGCGGGCGACGGGGATTCCGGTCCAGGCGGCGACGATCTCGGCGATCTCCTCCTCGGTGACGACCTCGCGCAGCAGCCGGTTCTGCCCTTGTTTGGCGGTGAGTTGCTCCTCCTGTGCGGCGAGTCGGCGCTCCAGGTCCTGGAGCCGGCCGTAGCGGAGTTCGGCGGCTCGGTTGAGGTCGTAGGCGCGTTCGGCCTCCTCCGCCTCGTGGCGGACCTGCTCCAGCTCCTGGCGCAGTTCCTGCACGCGGCGGATCGCCTGCCGTTCGGCCTCCCACTGGGCGTGTTTGGCGTCGGCCTCGCCGCGCAGGTCGGCCAGTTCCCTGCGCAGCTCGTTCAGGCGGGCGTTGCTGGCGGGGTCGGTCTCCTTGGACAGGGCCGCCTCCTCGATCTCCAGGCGGGTGACGCGGCGGGTGATCTCGTCGAGTTCGGCGGGCATCGAGTCGATCTCGGTACGCAGCCGGGCGCACGCCTCGTCGACGAGGTCGATGGCCTTGTCAGGCAGGAAACGGTCGGTGATGTAGCGGTGGGAGAGCGTCGCCGCCGCGACCAGCGAGGTGTCCTGGATCTTGACGCCGTGGAAGACCTCGAGGCGTTCGCGCAGTCCGCGCAGGATGGAGATGGTGTCCTCCACGCTGGGTTCCTCGACCAGGACCTGCTGGAAGCGGCGTTCGAGGGCGGCGTCCTTCTCGATGTGCTTGCGGTACTCGTCGAGGGTGGTCGCGCCGATCATGTGCAGTTCGCCCCGTGCGAGCATCGGCTTGAGCATGTTGCCCGCGTCCATGGCCCCTTCGGCGGCGCCCGCGCCGACGACGGTGTGCAGTTCGTCGACGAAGAGCAGGATGCGTCCCTGGGCGGCCTTCACCTCGGACAGCACGGCCTTGAGGCGCTCTTCGAACTCGCCGCGGTACTTGGCGCCGGCGACCAGGGAGCCCATGTCGAGGGCGAACACGATCTTGTCTCGGAGTCCTTCGGGCACGTCGCCGCGGACGATGCGCTGGGCGAGACCCTCGACGATGGCGGTCTTGCCGACGCCGGGGTCGCCGATCAGGACGGGGTTGTTCTTGGACTTGCGGCTGAGGATCTGCGTGACGCGGCGGATCTCGGCGTCCCGGCCGATGACGGGGTCCAGCCGCCCGGACCGAGCCTCGAGGACCAGGTCGCGGCCGTATTTCTCCAGTGCCTCGTAGGCCACCTCGGGGTTGGCGGAGGTCACGCGCTGGTTGCCGCGGACCTGGGTGAGCGCGCCGAGGAAGGAGTCCCGGGTCGCGCCGTGCTCCTTGAGCAGGCGCCCGGCGGCGGTCGCCGAGCCCTCCTCGGCGAGGGCCAGCAGCAGGTGTTCCACGGACACGTACTCGTCCTTGAGGCGTTTGGCCTCCCGCTCCGCCTCGTCCAGCAGCCGGGCCAGGCGCCGGGTGACGAAGACCTGGCCCGGCGCCGCGCCCGGGCCGGTCACCTTGGGCCGGTGGGAGAGTTCCTCGCGTACGGCCGCCCGCAACTCCTTCGGCTCGGTGCCCGCCCGCTGCAGCAGCCGCGGGATCAGGCCCTCCTCCTGGTCGAGGAGGGCAAGCAGCAGATGTTCGCCGTCGACCTCGGTGTGGCCCAGGCGGCCGGCGGCGCTCTGGGCCTCCTGCAGGGCTTCCTGTGACTTCTGGGTCAGGCGGTTCATGTCCATGGTGGTAGATCACTCCTCATGCCTGCACGCCGCAGCGCGGCTTCGAGCAGGCTGATGCGGTCGAGCAGGTCGAGCACCAGACCCAGGGATGCGTAATTCAGGCACAGCCCGGTGCGCAGCCGCTGGACGCGGGCCAGGGCGGCCGGGGCCGTGGGGGCGAACACCAGCCGGCCGGAGGCGTCACGGTCGGCATCCACCAGTCCGAGGGCGACGAACCGACGGATCAGGTCGGGATGGAGGCCGGAGCGGCGGGCCACGGTCTCCAGGGAGAGCCTGGGCACGGGCACGATCGCGTAGTGCACGCCCACCTCGGTCGTGCGTGCGTGGGACGGGCGGGCCTCGGCCGGTCGGTCGGTCATCAGGTCCTCCTGGGATCGAACGAGGAGACGGCGGCGAGTTCCTCCAGCAGTTCGCGCTCCCGGTCGTTCAGCCGGGGCGGCACCATGATCCGCAGCTCCGCGTACAGGTCTCCGTTCGCGCCGCGCGGGCCCGGCATGCCCTCGCCGCGCAGCCGTAGGCGCCGTCCGCTGGAGGACCCGGCGGGTACGGTGACCTTCGCCGTGGCACCGCTCGGCGTGCGCACCGGTACGGTCGCGCCCAGCGCCGCCTCCCACGGTGTGACCGCAAGCCTCACGTGGACGTCCCGGCCGTCGAGGCGGAACTCGGGGTGCGGCCGGATCCGCACCCTCAGGTACAGGTCTCCGGTGGGAGCGTCGTCGCCGCTTCCACGCCCGCCCTCCCCGGCCAGCCGGATGCGCTGCCCGTCGGTGGTGCCGGGCGGCACGTCGACCCGGTAGCGCCGCTGCCCGGTCGGCCCGGCGAGGGTGACCGTACGGAGGCCGCCCCGATAGGCCTCCTCGACGGTGAGCGGCAGTTCGGCCTCCTGGTCGGCGCCGGGAACCCGCGTTCGCCCGGCGCCGCCGAACAGCGAGCCGAACAGATCCTCGACGTCGACGCCCTCGCCCCCGAAGCCTGCCGTGGAGTACCGCACCCGGGGACCGCCGCCGGTGGTCCGCCGGGAGCCACTGCCGGCTCCGGCGCCGGCAGTGACCCGCTCCTCCCAGTCCTCCGGGATCTTCCGGAAGTCCTCGCCGAAGCGGTCGTACCGAGCTCGCTGCTCCGGATCGGACAGGACGCTGAAGGCCTCATTGATCTCCTTGAACCGCTCCTCCGCCTGGGGGTCCTTGTTGACGTCGGGGTGGTACCTGCGGGCCAGGGTGCGGTAGGCCCGCTGGATCTCGTCCCGGTCGGCGGTGCGGGGAACGCCGAGCACCTCGTAGAAGTCGCGTGCCATGAACGGTCACTCCCGCTTGGCGACGGTTACGGCGGCAGGCCGCAGCTGCCGCTCGGCCTCCCCGTAACCGGGTCGCAGCACCTGGACCACGGTGTTCGGATCGGCGTCGGGATCCTGAACCACCCCGACCACCTCGTGCCGGGCCGGATCGAACGGCACTCCGTTCTCCGCGTTGCGCGGGTAGCCCAGCCGCTCCAGGATGTTCACGGCCTGATCACGCACAGCCCGGACTCCTTCGACAATCGCACCGGGGTCGGCGGCCGCGTGGCCCAGGGCAAGTTCCAGGTTGTCGATGACGGGCAGGAAGGCCGCGGCCGTACGGGCGCGTTCGGCCGCGGCCACCCGCTCCAGCTCCCTGGCGTGGCGTTTGCGCAGGTTGTCGAGGTCGGCCAGGGCGCGCAGCCGGCCGTCCTCGGCCTCTCGCAGCGCGGCCGCGTATTCGTCGTCGGGTGCGGCGGCGCCGGTTGCGGCGTCGGGCCCCGGCTCGGCCTGTTCGGTCGGCTGTCCGGACTGCGTGAGATCCCCGCGCGGCGGCTGTACGGCGCCTTCCGGGGGGTCGGGCTCTCGGCCCCGGGGTGTGATGGGCATGGCGGGCACCTCAGCCCTTGTCGAACTCGGCGTCGATCACATCGTCGTCGCCCCCGGCTCCGCCCGGCGGGGCCCCGCCGGGACCGGATCCGTTCGGCGAGCCGGTGTCTGCCGGACCCCCCGCGGCGGCTTCCCCCTGATGGGCCGCGAGCCCCGCGAAGACCTGCTGGAGTTCGGACGTCAGCGGCCGGACCTTGTCCGCCCCGGCCTCGTTCTCGACCGCCTCGCGGGCCTCGGCCACCAGCATCTCGGCGCGGGCCTTCTCGTGTGCGGGCGCGGCGTCGCCGAGCTCGCCGAGGCGCTTTTCGACCTGGTAGGCGATGGCGTCGAGTTCGTTGCGGGCGTCGACTGCCTCGCGCAGGGCCTGGTCCTCGCCGCGGTTGCGTTCGGCCTCATGGACCATCCGCTCGACCTCGCTGCGGTCGAGGTTGGAGCTCTCGCTGATGGTGATGCTCTGTTCCTTGCCGGTGTCCTTGTCCCGCGCGGTGACGTTGAGGATGCCGTTGGCGTCGATGTCGAAGATGACCTCGACCTGCGGCTCGCCGCGCGGCGCGGGGCGGATGTCGGTGAGCTGGAAACGACCCAGGACCCGGTTGTCGGCGGCCCTCTCGCGCTCGCCCTGCAGGACGACGACGTCGACGGCGGGCTGGTTGTCCTCGGCGGTGGAGAAGGTCTCGGCGCGGCGCACCGGAATGGTGGTGTTCCGCTCGATGATCTTCGTCATCACGCCGCCGCGTGTCTCCACGCCCAGCGACAACGGGGTGACATCGAGCAGCAGGACATCCTTGACCTCGCCCTTGAGAACCCCGGCCTGGATCGCGGCGCCCATCGCCACGACCTCGTCGGGGTTGACGCTCATGTTGGGTTCCTTGCCGCCGGTCAGCCGTCGCACCAGGGCCTGGACGGCGGGGATGCGGGTGGAGCCGCCGACGAGGATGACCTCGTCGATGTCGTTGTCACTGACCTTGGCGTCGTCCATGGCCTGCCGCACCGGGCCCAGGCAGCGCTCCACCAGGTCGCCGGTGATCTGCTCGAACGTGGACCGCATGATCGTCGTGGTCAGATGTTTGGGCCCGGAGGCGTCGGCCGTGATGAACGGCAGGCTGACCTGAGTCTGGGTCACCGAGCTGAGCTCGGTCTTGGCCTTCTCGGCGGCCTCGAACAGGCGTTGCAGCGCCTGCGGGTCCTTGCGCAGGTCGATGCCGTTCTCCTTCTGGAAGCCGTCGGCGAGATGGTCGACCAGCCGGCGGTCGAAGTCGTCGCCGCCCAGATGGCTGTCGCCCGCCGTGGACCGTACCTCCACGACGCCGTCGCCGACGTCGAGGATGCTGACGTCGAAGGTGCCTCCGCCCAGGTCGAAGACGAGCACGGTCTCGTGCTGCTTCTTGTCCATGCCGTAGGCGAGGGCGGCCGCGGTCGGCTCGTTGATGATCCGCAGCACTTCCAGACCGGCGATCCGTCCGGCGTCCTTGGTGGCGGTGCGCTGGGCGTCGTTGAAGTAGGCGGGCACCGTGACGACCGCCTCCGTGACCCGCTCTCCCAGCTGCTTGGAGGCGTCGTCGGCGAGCTTGCGCAACACCTGCGCGCTGATCTCCTCGGGCGCGTAGAGCTTGTCGCGCACCTTGATGCGGGCGGCGCCGCCGTCTCCCTCGACCACGTCGTACGCGACGGCCTTGGCCTCTTCGGAGATCTCGTCGAAGTGTCGGCCGATGAACCGCTTGGCCGAGTAGATGGTGCCCTTGGGGTTGAGGATCGCCTGACGGCGGGCCAGCTGGCCCACCAGGCGCTCGCCGGTATCGGTGAAGGCCACCACGGAGGGCGTTGTGCGGTTGCCCTCGCTGTTGGGTAGGACCGTCGACTCGCCGCCCTCCCAGACGGCGATCACCGAGTTGGTGGTGCCCAGGTCGATGCCTACTGCCTTGGCCATGAGGAATTCCTTCCGCGATGGACGGCCCCGTTCGCCCTCGGAATCGCGCCCGGTCTTCCGCACTCGCTCAGGTGACGGTGGGACCGCTCCGCGGGCGGCTGCTCTTCCAAGCTCCGCTGCTGGTACTGGTGCCGGTCCCCCGGGTAGCTCGGCCGGCAGCCGCACCGCCTCCTCGGCGACGACGTCGTCGTACCGGCCGGGTTGTATGAAGCTCACCAGGGCGAAGTCCCGGCGGCCACACTGGGTCACAGGCACCGGCAGGCCGAGCAGAGCGCCGACGAGTGCTGCGGAACCGGCCCGTACAGGGCGAGGGGCAGTCCGGCGAGGGTCCTGCGGGCCTGCTCGTTCATCAGCCGGTCCTTCCACGGCCACCGGTGGGCCCGGCGATCCCCGACAAGCCCAGAGTGGCAAGAGAGCAGCCACTCCGCCTGCACCTGGCAGGTCAGAAATCGACGCAGCCGGTCGGTCCACGAGCACAAGGCTCACATTCAGACAAATCAGATGGCCTTGCCTAGGCTGGATGCTCCGGGCTCACCCAGGCGTGGATCCCACGACTCGCTCGATCGCCCTCGACGACCCGAGGAGAACGGAGTGATGATCTATGGCCTGCCATCCGTCACGAAGGCTGCCCCCTCACGCCGCCGACCAGGAAGTGACCCGCCATCCGAGCGACACTGCGGGCACCGAATGGCACGACCCCCGTCCGCTCGCGGCGCTGGACCCACACGGGCTGCTGGTGCTGTCCCACACTCTGTTCACCTGCGCCGAACAGAGTGAGATCGTACGGTTGGCCATGCGGCACGTCAGTGCCCTCGGTCCCTACCACGCCGAGGCCGGATACCTCGCGACGGGCGACGGTTTGTCCCGCGTCCGCGGCCACGACGCCCGAGCGCCAAGGGTCGCCGACGCACGGATGAAGGAGTTGGGCGAGGCCGACGGCTGCGTATCCCTTCCAGAGCGGTCCTGGACCTGGGCGTACGGCCTGCGCGGGGCCGGCGGTCTGCTCGGCTACATCCTGGTCTCCTCCCAGTCCGGGCCCGACGAGCAGGGCCACTTCCTCCTCTCGACCCTCGTGGGGATCGCATCGGCGGCCCTGTCACTGACGGTCACGCGCGCCGAGCAGCGCGACCGAGCCGGCGAACTGAGCCGACTCCGCACCGAACGGGACACCGCACTGCGGCAACTGGACACCATGCGCTCCGAGTTGCACCTGCAGACGACCGTGTACGAGACCCTCGCCCGTGTCACTGCCCGGGGCGGCGGCGAGGACGCCATCACCCAAGCGCTGTACGAGCTCACCGGGCTGTCGGCGCTCGTCGAGGACCGGTTCGGCAACCTGAGGTCCTGGGCCGGTCCCGACCGGCCCGATCCCTATCCGGTGCGGTCCTCGACCCACCAGGAAGAGATGCTGCGGCAGGTCGCGCGCGAGGCGGGCCCGGTCAGAGTCGAGGACCGGTTGATCGCCCTGGCCCGCCCGCGCGGTGACGTCCTCGGCGTACTCGCCATCGAGGACCCCGAAGCGACGGCCAACGAGCGCACCAGGTTCGCCTTGGATCACGCCCAGCAGTCGCTCGCCCAAGAGCTCATGCATATGCGCGAACTCGCCGAGGTCGAAACGCGGCTGCGCCGCCGACTGATCGACGACCTGTTGGAGGGCACCGACGAGACGAGCGCCTACGCCCGGGCCGAAGCCGTCGGCCACGACCTGCAACGTACGCACTACGTGGTCGTGGTGCACTGGCCGGGAAACGCCGTGAGCAGTTCCTTCACCCGTGCCGTCGAGCAGGCGACGGCCACCTCGGCGACCCGTCCGCTGATCACCCGGCGCGGCAACCGGATGGTCCTGCTGACCGAAGCCAGGCCTGACGACGATGCCGTGTACACAGCGCTGGCCCGTGAGCTGGGGACGCCCGACGGAGCAATCGGGGTGAGCTCCCGCTGCGACTCCCCGGAAGGCATTCCCCGCTGTTATCAGGAGGCACTGCGGGCCCTGGAGGTGCGGCAGAACTCCCGCCGGCGCAGCGGGACGACGTTTTTCGACGACCTCGGGCTGTACCGGATCCTGGGGCCCGGAAACGATCTCCGGGAGCTCGAAGACTTCGTGCGAGAGTGGCTCGGCCGGCTGATCGACTACGACGCAGGGCACGACACGGAGTTGGTGGAGACGCTCTCGCGCTACTTCGACTGCGGAGGCAACTACGACGAAGCGGCCGCCGCGCTGATGGTCCACCGCAGCACCCTGCGCTACCGGCTGCAGCGCATCCGTGAGATCAGCCACCGCGACCTGGCGGATGTGGACACCCGGCTCAATCTGCAGGTGGCAACGCGCGTCTGGAAGATCATCCTGGGCGGGCGGCGCTGACTGCGGATACCCGGAGGGCCGGCGCAGCGGGTCGGCACTCGCGGACATCGTCTATCGCCGCGGCGCGAGGGCCGTGGCACCGGCCACGGTGTCCGGCCGGCCCTTGGCATTCGCCGACGCGCGACGCACCGAGACGCCTGGACGTGCATCGAGTTCTCCGGCGGCAGCAGCCGGCGCAGCGCCTCCTGGTGCGCACGCTGCGAACGCGCGTTCGTCGTGTGAAGCTGGAGGTGGGCGACGGCGTGAAGTTCTCAAGCGGTGGTACGGCGTCGATGGCTGTGACTGCCCCTCGAAGCGGTATCAGCGCTTCTCCGAACAGGGAGGCCACCATGACGGAGCAGCGCAACAGGAACGAAACCATCCCGGAGGAGTTCGACGGACTGATCGTGGAGTTTCGCGGTCTGCTCGACAAGTACCCCAGCGCGGCCCGGCACTTCTCGCTCGCGTATTACCCCGAGGCTGACGGAGAAGATTCGGGTGCAACAACGACGGCGGGGTTCTCTCAGCCCGTTTTCGAATGCACGAAAGACGCAGACGGATTCGTCGTGTGCAGGCGCGTCCACGAGCAGTGACCGTACATGATGTTCGCGACGGCGCCGATCCCGCGCGAGTTTCGCGCGAGCGGACCTCGGCGGTGGGGTGAGGTGGCGACCGGGCGACCGTCGTCCCACGGCGAACTCCGGCCGCGCGTCCCCCTGTACGGCCCGCCGGGGACGCCGGCGACACCGCCCGCGCGGCCGGAGCAGGCCGGCTGATCGTCACGCACGTCGGCCGCTCCCTGCTCCCACGACAGGCAGTCGTACGCGCCTCGACCCGATCGGGCGCGAGTTGCAACCCACCGGCACACGTCTAAACCCCGGGGCGCGGAAGCCCGGCCGACAAGCCCGGCCAACAAGCCCGACGAGAGCTTCATCCCGAGTCGGCAAACCACTCCCCAAGCCCACCACACTGTGCCTGCTCCTCATCTCCCCGGCCGCCCTGCCCCGGCGCTCTCGGCGGCCGTCCTGAGCCGCGATGTCCACCGCGTGGGCCTCGACCTGACCGAAATCCCGGGGTGACCACGAGCGACAGCGGCAGGCCCCGCCCGTCCACCGCGACGTGCAGCATCTTGGTCAACCCGCCCCGCGAGCGGCCGAGAGCCTCGCGAGCCGAACGCGCCGCGCCCGCCGCCGCACGCTCCACGCCGGCCGGTTGGTCCGCGTATCCGCAACCCCCGTGCGCCGGATGCGTGTTGGTGGGCGCGGACGATCGTGGAGTCCACCGACACCGACCAGTCGACTCGGTCGACCGCGTCGTCACGCACCCGTACATGCTCGCGCACCACGGACCACGTCCCGTCCGCCTCCCACCGGGAGAAACGCTCGTACACCGCCTGCCACGGCCCATACCGTGCCGGGACGTCCCGCCACGGACACCCGCGCGCAACCGCCACACCACCCCGTCGACCACCTGCCGATGATCACACCAAGACCGACCCCGACCGTCCACCACCGGCAACAACAGCTCGATCCGAACCCACGCCGCATCCGTCAACCCACCCCGAGACACCACAAAGATCATCGTCGGACAGGCCCCAGGCCTTGCAGACGACATCGCACAACACCTCACCGGCCGCCCGCTGCGCGACTTCCGTGCCTTCACGGAGCGGGAGATGCGGTAGCGGATGCGGCGGCGCGCGGGTGTCGGCCGGCTCACTGTCGAACACGCGTGCCGCTCACGGTCGTTCGCCGTGGGCTCCGCTCCGATACGGACGTCTCCCGGCCGTTCGGGAACTGGAGCAGCATGTCGGAAGCGTGCACGTTCGCGCGGGCGCCCCGGCAGCACAAGCGCGGCTCCTCGGTCTCCAGGTGCGCGCGGACCACGTCGCGGCAGTGCCGATGGTCGGGGCCCTGGATCCGCGCCGTCGCCCCCGCGTCGATCAGCGGGATCCGCCCACGGTCGGGCCGTCCGGTGCGCATCGGGACGTCCCGGACGGCCTCGTGGCCGCTCGGCGCCCTGTGTCGAAAGCACCACGTCGTCGGTTCACCGGGCGGTCGTCGTGGGCTCGGGCACCGAGCGCGAGGTCACGCACCACACCGACGCGGACGTCCGAACCCCCCGGACGGCTGATCTTTGTCCTGGGTTCGCGCGACCGGCGGTGGGCGTAAGGGGAACCGGAGAGGTATCCGAGTCCTCCCACGTGAGAACGATGCCGCTCGAGACCCCGCTTCCTACTCTCGTCGAACGGGGCAGCGACGCGCCCGCACCCGGGGCGCGACGTCGCCGGGACGCGTCGCGTGTGGACGCCGTGTTCCCGGGGCGACGACGGCAAGACGGTCGTCGGCGTCTTCGGGCGCGCACGGTCCGGTCGCTTCCCCGCCTGCACGACCGACATCGATCGAGAGGCAGATTCGTGACCCACCCTCCCCGGATCCCTTCCTCGGCGGAAGCCGCCGACGGCACCCGAAGCACACCCACCCGGCGCACCGTGCTGCGCGGTTCGCTGGCCGCCGCCGCAGTGGCGGGCACGGCCGGAACGGTGGTCGTCGGCGCCGCGCCTGCCGCGTCCGCGAGCGACGCACCACCGGCCGAGGCGGACAGTGCGGGCGACACGTCCACGGCCCGGCACTGGCGCTCCAGGCTCGCCACGCTGGCCGCCCGACACCAGGTCCCCGGCGCCTCGTTGGGCATTCTGGCCGGCGACCGGGTCGTCAAGGTCGCCACCGGTCTGGCCAACGCCGACGACCGTATCGAGGCCACGCCCGACACGCTCTGGCAGATCGGCTCCATCACCAAGGTCTGGACCGCCACACTCGCCATGCGCCTGGTGGACGAGGGCGCAATCGACCTCGACACTCCGGTCGTACGCTACCTGCCCGAGCTGCGACTGCCCGACCCCGACCGGACCAGGCGCCTGACGCTGCGTCACCTGCTCGCCCACACCAGCGGGATCGACGGCGACGTGCTCCCCGACACCGGACGCGGCGATGACTGCCTGGAGCGGTTCACCGCCCTGCTCAAGGACGTTCCGGCGGTCCACCCGCTGGGCCGCGCGCACTCGTACTGCAACGTCGGCCTGATCCTCGCCGGCCGGCTGATCGAACGCCGCACCGGCACGACCTGGGACACCGCGCTGCGCGAACGCGTGATCAGGCCGCTGGGCCTGACCCGCAGCCACACGTTGCCGGAGGACGTGCTCGCGCATCGCGCCGCCGCGGGTCACACCTCGGGACCGGACGGGCGGCCGCGCGTCGACCCCACGTGGATGCCCCGCTCGCAGGGCCCGTGCGGCATCGTGTGCTCCAGTGTCGGCGACGTGCTCGCCTTCGTCCGCCTGCACCTGAACGACGGCCTCGGGCCCGACGGCACCCGGCTGCTGTCGGCGCGCGCCGCCGAGGAGATGCGCTCGTTCCAGACGGCCACGCCCAACACCCCGGACACCGGCGACAGCTGGGGCCTGGGGTGGGCCCGTTGGGACTGGAACGGTCGGTCCGTGTACGGCCACGACGGCAGGACCCAGGGTCAGTCGTCCTATCTTCGTGTACTGCCCGACGCCCGTCTCGCGGTCGTTCTGCTCACCAACGGAGGCGACGCCCAGGCGCTCTACCACGACCTGTACCGGGAGATCTTCACCGACCTCGCCGGAGTCGCGCCCCGCCCGCCGCACGCCCCCGACGGCACCAGGCCACCGCACGACGCGGGAGGCTACCTGGGCCGATACCAACGCGTGGGGGTGCTCGAAGAGATCCTCGAACGCGGCGGTGGGCTGTTCCTGCGCCGGACCTTCACGGGAGGCACCCCCAGCGAGTTCGAGCTCCACCCCGCCGGCCGGGACCTCTACGTCCACCGCCTGCCCGGCGTTCGCGACTGGGAGCCGCTCAAGTGCTTCACCCTGGACGGCACGCGCTACGTGTGCCAGAGCGACCGCGTGCTGCCACAGATCACCTGACGCCGCGCAGTCCGGATGCCGGATGACCGCTCGGGGCACGACACCGGTGGAGTGCCCGAAGTGGCCCCGGGCAATTGGCGTGTGGTGGTGAGGATTGGGCCGGCTGCCCGACCCACCCCGATCACGCCGGCCGGGGCCGTTACGCGTCGCGCCTGCGGACTGCGGCCAGCGCGGCGACGGTCGCCGCCATCGCCCACACGGCCATGACACCGATGCCCAGCCACGGGTCGACCTCGTGCGCGTTGAAGTCGCGCAGTCGCATGATGCGTTGGCCCGCCTTGTCCGGCAGGAACCGGGCCACCTCGCGCACCCCGGGTATGGCCGTGAGCGCGGCCGTGCCCAGGAACAACAGGGGCATCAGCAGGCCCATCGAGGCCATCGGGGTGCGCAGCAGGAATGCGGCTCCCGCACACAGCACGGCCAACAGGGTCAGATACGCGACGTGTCCGAACGCCGTCCGCCAAGTCTCCGACGCGGTCAGAGAGATGTCGCCGGCGGGCATGACCAAGCGTGCGAGCAGCGTGCAGCTCAGGCTCGATGCGACGGCGGTGACCAGGGCGATCGCGGTGATCACCGTCAACTTCGCGGTGGCGAACACCCGGCGATCGGGCACCGCCGCCAGCGACGAGCGAATCGTGCCGCTGCCGTACTCTCCGGCCACGGCGAGGACGGCGAAGGCCACGAGTGCCATCTGCCCGAAGTTGACGCCGTAGTGCACCAGGGTGAAGGGGTCGTATTCGGCGCCGTCCTCCCGGCGCTGCCCCTCGGCGACGAACGCGCCGACGAGAGTGCTCACTCCGGCGATCAGAACCACGGTCACCAGGGGCAGCCATCCGGTCGAGGGCACCGAACGGATCTTTGTCCATTCGGCGCGCACGGCGGCCGGGAACATCGAACCCGTCTCGACCATCCGCGCCGTTGTCATCGTGCTCACGCTCGGCCACCTCCCACAAATTGCTCACGCCCGGCGGTCAGCCGGAGATAGACGTCTTCCAATGCCTCGCCCGTACCGACGAATTCGTTCAGTGCGGTGTCGGCGAGCAGTCGCCCGCCGGCTATCACCACGAGGTGGCCGGCGGTGAGTGCCATCTCGCTCATCAGGTGGCTCGACACGAAGACCGTGCGCCCCTCGGCGGCGAGCGATCGCATCAGGTCGCGGATCCAGCGGATGCCCTCGGGATCCAGGCCGTTGACCGGCTCGTCGAAGATCAACACCTCGGGGTCGCCGAGTAGCGCGGCGGCTATGCCCAGGCGCTGGCGCATGCCCAGCGAGTAGCCGCCGGCGCGACGCCGGGCCGCATCGGTCATGCCGACCTCGGCCAGCACTTCGTCGACGCGCGAGACCGGTATGCGGTTGGACTGCGCGAGGTAGAGCAGGTGGTCGTACCCCCGGCGACGCTTGTGCACAGCACCGGCGTCGAGCAGGGCCCCCACGTGTCGCAGCGGCTCGCGCAGCTCGGTGTACTCCCGGCCGCCGATCGTGATGCCACCGGACGTGGGCCGGTCCAGACCCAACGCCATCCGCATCGTGGTCGACTTGCCCGAGCCGTTGGGGCCGAGGAAGCCGGTCACGGTGCCGGAGGCGACCTCGAAGGAGAGGTCGTCGACGGCGAGCACGTCGCCGTAACGCTTGGTCAGGTTCCGGATCCGGATCATGTGCTTCGCTCCCTGAGGTGCGGTCGGGTCGTGGAGTCGGCCACGGGGTCGGGCCGTCCGCTTGCCGTAGTGCCTCAAGGTTGCGATGTCGGGGTGCTTCGCCGGATCCCCCGGCCGTGGGGACGGCCTCCCCCGTACGGGGGAGGTTCGAGGCAGCGCGACCCGGCACGATGATGGGGAGTTCCAGTACGCACCACGCTGCACGGGGCGGGCGGCCGTTCGTCGCACCCATCACCTACACGCGTACGTTCGACCTGTCCTCGGGCCTGCGTCCGTAGTTCCCGGCTGCCATGGATTCCCCGGCCTCGATGACGGCGTCGGGCTCGGATATCCGATGCCCTGGTTCCCCCGCCCCCGCCGACACCGATATCGACCACCTTCGGGCTTCGTTGCCGAGGCGCCGCTCCGAGGGATTCCGGGGCTGCCCACTGCTCCGGCCCGGCGCCGCCGCTGCGGCGTCCACGCGCCTGGCCGCCGACGGCCTGCTCCTGGACGACGGCGGGGATCCGACTCTGGACCTGTTACGGGAGACTGCGGCGACGAGAGGTCACGTTGGACCATGTGAAGCGGATGTACGCCAAACGCGTGTCCACGATGGGTGGTTCGAACTACAAGCGGGAGATCGACCGCCCCGGCTGGATGCACGTCATCCGCTCCCAGGCGTTCACCAGTCTGTGGGTCAAGGCCCTCAAGGCCCTCAAGGCCCGCAAGGCCCACCAAGGCGGCCTGACCGTGATGCCCGTGATGGGCACCGACGAACTCCACCTCACCGACGGCGACTGGCGCACCGTGTTCACCGAGGGATGCGCGTGGGCGACGTGAAGGTCAAGGATGCCTACATCCCAGGCGCAGGAGCAGTGATGGGATGTGCGGGGTCGGGAGGATCGATCCTGGCAATGAGTTCGGCGATCGTCCCCAACGGGTCGAACTCGGAGAATTCCTTGCGTAGTCGGAGGACTCGCTCCGCATACTCGGGGTTCGCCAAGACATCCGGGACAGCGGTGCGGATGGCTGATCCGTCAGGTTTGCTCGTCTTCAGGTCTATGCCCGTGCCGCTCCACTCAACCCTGGCCCCCACTTCCGGTTTGTCCTCCGTGCTGCCGGCCACGACCAACGGAACACCGTGATTGAAGGCGGTGTGCACGCTCCCGTAGCCGCCGTTTGTGACCAACACATCGGTGTGCGGGAGCAGATGTTCGAAGGATATGAAGCCGGCCGGCCGCGCGTTGGCCGGAACGTCGCCCATCAGCCTCCTGACGAGGAGGGGGCCATCGAGGCGGCCGGTCGCCGCGACCACGAGCACGTCGTCGTCGGCCAAGGCCATGTCGGCGTGTTCCGGCCCGGGGCGAGTGCGCTTGATCATCGAGTCGGCAGACCACCGGAAGTGTGCCCGCAGAAGTTCCAAGGCCCTGGCGCCGTCGCGGTTCTCGATGGCTCCGGCGACGGCCAGGCGTTTGGCGGTGACCTGCTGCCGGTGCTCCTCGGCGGACACGTGCTCCATCGCCCACGTGGGCTCCGTTTGCCGGCGAAGGTTGGTGGCCATCACGGGCTCAAGTCGCTCTCCATGCTTGGGGCCGGGCCTTCGCCCAGGGCGCGTTGGGAGCGGAACGTGGCCGGGACGCCCGGGGACGGGAGGGCCGGTTCCGTGCCGGCGCCCCCCTTGGGATGCGCGGGGCCGAAAGACCTGGCGACCAGATGGGTGAGCACTGGGTCGACGGCCGGGTCGGATACCGGTGTCCGGATCCCTCGTTCGCGAGCCACCCCGATGGCGTTGTTCAGGACCGGTGCGCCTTTGGTGGCGGGCCGAGCACCCGGCTCGCGTGCCGTAGTGACGCTGTCCGGCGTGGCGGGACGGACCGCAGCCGGGCGGGGCGGTCGCGTGTGCCCGGCGGGTGCGAAGGTGGGGCCGGGGTCCTCGTGTGTCGGGGCCGACCCGTGTGTGGCGGGCTCACGCCCCGTTGGGCGGAAGAGCAGGTCGCCCTCGGGCTTCCGGAACAGCGTCGCTTGTCGGGCCATCAATTCCACCGCGGGTTTGAGTTCTTCGGGCACCAGGTGCGCCACCCGTTCGTAGACGCGTGCCACGGGCTCGTCGAGGGCGGATCCCGCCTGCATGTGAGCGACGCCGAGTTCGATGGTGAAGCGCAGGAGGTCCCGATGGGTCATCTCCTGCAGGTGCACATCTATCAGGCGGTCGGTCATCCGGTGCTCGCCGGATGGGCCCTGGGCGTGGACCAGATCGAATTTTCTCATCGCTCTGTTCGACGATCGTACGTACATCAGTCCCCGGTCGACCAGTTCGGGGTCGTCGATGATCCTGGCGGCGATGAACTGGGCCTCGACGGACCGGTCGTGGTCGTCGGAGGCGACCAGGTGTCCACCGGCGACGAACCGGGTGAGGACCGCGTGGGCGCTGATCGCCGCGGGAGCGGCGATCATGGCCCCGACGATCTCATGACCCTCGCCGTCGCGGCGCAGGGTTCTCGCGGGCAGTGCGAAGTCCCGGTCCAGTCGTGCGGTGGTCTCCATCAGGACGTGTCGGCCCACACCCCTGCGGTGTCGGTCGGCCAGTAGCGCCATGACCCGGTCGCGCACGTCCTGGATGTCGGGCATCAGTTCGGAGGCGGGGCCCGTGGGGCCCAGGGCCCGGGCGGCCTCGAAGTTGGGGTGGATGGCGTAATACCGGTCCGCGTCGACCCGATCGCATCCGCCGTCCGCGTCCAGACGCGCGGCGATCTCTTCGGCCAGGGTGGTCTTGCCCGCGCCCGGTTGCCCGATCAGGAACCACGCCTGGGGCCGTGCGACACCGGGACCCGCGACCTCGGGCAGGAAACGCGGCACCAATTCGTCCCGGAACGCGCGGTCGAAGAGGGCCTGTTCCCGCGCGCCTCGGCCGTTCAGCAGCAACCGCCCGGGAGGGTCGAGCATCGCGACCGCCGTCCACCTCGATGCCAGGACGGGGAATCCCCAGCCGGCGAAGAACCGAACTTGAGCCCGTCAGCGTAGGGTCTCCACGCGCCGGGCGCCACCGCCTCGGTGCCCCCGATGCCACCGTGTGGCAAGGGGATTTGCATGTCCACGTGCGCGTGTGGAGAGCCCGGCCGGACCCGGTGAGCGCCGACGCGGTGTGCAAGTGGTGTTCCGGGACCGGTGGTGACCGATTCATGCGCGCGGGGTGGGGGGCGTGCGCGCGCACTGCTATCCATGTCGCGCCGAAGTCCGCGAAACGCCCTTGTGACGCCTGCCGCCCCTGGTTTGATGAAGCCCGCCCAGGACCAGACCGGTCAGCACGTCGACCACATCATCCACGGACGCTCGCCCGCGGTTCAGTTCGGCGGCGAGCGCCTCGGCCGCACCCAGCACGCCGGCACAGCACAGCCGAAGGGCGTCGGGCTCAAGGTGCGCGTACGGCCGCAGCGCGGCGGCCATCAGGTCCGCATAGCTGTCGGTCATCTCCTGTCTGCCCGCCTCCATGTCCGGATTGCCCTTCAACGCCGCGGAAACGGCGTTGAGCTCCGGCATGTCGGTGGCGCAGGCGAAGTACGCGGCGCTGATGACGCGGGCGACCTCCTCCGCGGCGGGCGCGGCGCCTTGCAATGCCTGGATAACCGAGGCCCGGTGGCGTTCGTCGAGGCGCCGGTAGAGCGCGAGCAGCAGGCCGGGGCGGGTGCCGAAGTGGTCGTACACGATCGGCCTGCTGACGCCCGCAGCCTCGGCGAGGGTGACCAGCGTGAGCCCGTCGGCGCCCTGGGCGCGCACGATCGCCACGGCGGTGTCGAGCAACTGCTCCCGCCTGGCCGGCTTGGACAGGCGGGTCGGTGTGGTCGCCATGTTCCTCCCTTGCTGTCGCCCCCAGACTATGTTACAAAACGTAGGTTACAAAATGTAGGTTAGTGATTGCGAAGGAGACTCACCATGGGACAGCCCAACTCGGTTCTGATCCTGGGCGGTTCGGGGCAGGCGGGTGCGGGCGCCGCCGCCGTGCTGCGCCGATGGCACCCGGAACTGCCCCTGACGCTCGCGGGCCGCGACATCGGCCGCGCGCAGCGGGTCGCCGACGAACTCGGCGCGGCCACAGCCACGACCGTCGACCTGCGGCGCGCCGATCTGGGCCTCCCGGCCGACGGAGAATATCTGGCGGTCGTCGCCGCGCTGTGGGACAACCGGTTGCAGGGGCTGCGGTACGCGCAGGAGCGCGGGTTGCCCTACCTGAGCATCTCCAGCGGCCTGGTGGACATCGCACCGGAGATCGTCGCGAGCGCCCAACGGCCGAGCGGTCCACCGGTCTTGGTGGCGAGTCACTTCTGCGCGGGAATCGGTGTTCTGGCGACGCTGTACGCCACCAGGGAGTTCGAACGGATCGACACGATCCGGATCGGCGCCGTCCTGGACGAGTCGGATGCCGGCGGCCCGGCGGGGCTGGCGGATCTGGAGCGATGGGCCACCGCCACCTCGGCCGGACTGGTACGCCGTGACGGCGTGTTCACGTGGGTCGCCGAGCCCGATGCACGGACGGATGTGCCAAGTACCGACGGGATTCTCGTGCCCGGCCAGAGCATCGCCATCCTCGACGTGCCGAGTCTTGCCCTGGCGACGGGAGCGCCGAACGTCCGCTTCGACTTCGCCGTCGGTGAGTCCGCGGGTCGGCGACGCGGCGGCCCCGCCTCCGTCGAGGTCCGGATCGACATCGAAGGGACCGGCCCAGGAGGGCAACCACGCAGCTTGCACCGCTACCTCGTCCATCCGGAAGGGCAGCGACCGCTGACCGCGCTGGGCATCGCCCTCGGTGTCGAGCGACTGCTCGGGCTGCGCGGCGAAGCCATACCGCCGGGTGTCCACACCCCCGAGGCGCTGCTCGACGCGTCCTACGCGGCCGAGCGGTTGGCGGAAATCGGCGCCGAGTTCGTCGACGCGCCCGGCGACGAATGAACGCCTGTCACCCAAGGGGCGAGCCACCGCACGACCCGGCACACATCCCCACCCGAACCTCAGGCGCCCGGTCGCCACTTCCACCTGCGGCCTGTCCGGACTCCGGATGATCTCGTCCACCCCCAGCGCGTGCTTGTGGCAGCCGTCGGCCAAGCGGTAAAGCTCGGCCGGCGCCCGCGGCAGCGGTCCGACAACAGCCGCAGACCGAATCACACATGCCGCAACTCCGCGGTCGCGGGTACCACCCACTGATGAAGCCGCGCATCGCTGCCACCGGGTCGCGTGCCGCGTCGTTGAGCGTACGGCGGCACGGACCTCGGTCCGGACGCCGCACGGCCCCGCGTGCTCCACTCCCCCACCGGCGCGTGGCCTTCCCGCACCCCGGCGGCGCCGGACGTCCCCCGAGGCGTCCGGGCCGCCGCACCCTTCCGGCCCGGCAGCCGACCGCCCGCGCCGGGCCCGACCGGCAGGTGCGCGCCGCAACCGAGGCGTGAGCTGCCGCGGGACCCGGAGCGGGTGCGTTCGTTGGACACGGGCGTGGAGACCATGCATCGGCACACGCCCCCGCACCACGCGGCGGGCCACCAACCGTTGGCGTTCGGACAGGCGAGCTACGCCGCGGCCGTCGGCGGGGCGATCGCCCCGCTGGTCGAGCACGCGACCGTGGTCGTCGACCACGCCCCCGGCCGCGCGGTGACCGCCCACGGCGGCACCGACGCCGGCATCCCTCGCGCGCCCGATTCGTGTCCGGGCCCGGGAACAGGTCCATTCCGGGCCCGGGAACAGGTCCATGCGTCGCGCACAGAGCGTCTCCAGCAGCTCCCCGAGCGGCACGTCCTGCGATTCTTCCAGGACCTGTTCACCGTGTTCGGGTCACCACACCATGACGAGGCGGCCGACGGGCGGACTACCAACGCACGGGTGGCCGGTGGCCGGAGCGGCCCGGGCTCGGCCGACTGCGCCGCTACGGCAGGTCCCGGCGCATCAGGTCGGCGTAGGTCTCGCGGCGCACCACGGCGCGGTGTGCGCCGTCGCGGACGAAGACCACCGGCGGGCGGCGCGCGCCGTTGTAGTTGTTGCTCAGCGCATAGGTGTAGGCGCCGGTGACCGGCACGGCGATCAGATCCCCGACGCGCGGGTCCGCCAGCGGGACGCCGGCGCTGAGGGTGTCGCCGGACTCGCAGTGCCGGCCCACCAGGCGGCACAGCTCACCCTCGCCTGTCGGGCGGCCGGCGACGGCGGCCTCGAAGCGCTGCTGATACAGGGAGACTTCGAGGTTGTCGCCCATGCCGCCGTCGACGGCGACGAAGGTGTGGCCTCCGCCGCGCTTGACGGAGACGACCCGGTACAGCGAGACGCCTGACTCGGCGACCATCGAGCGGCCCGGCTCGATGAGGATGCGGGCGTCGGCGGGCAGCACGCGTCGGGCGGCGTCGGTGACGGCGTCGAGGTACGCCTCCACCGTGGGCGGTCGGTCCGCGTACGTGTAGCGGGAGCCGAGCCCGCCGCCCAGGTCGTAGACGGCGAATTCGCCGAGTTCGGCGACCGCCTCGACGGCCTGCGCGAAGGGCGCGAGGTCGAGGATCTGCGACCCGACGTGCACGTGGACGCCGTCCAGCCGCAGCCGGTCGCTGCCGCGCAGCCGCGCGATCGCCGCCCGGGCCTGCGGCAGGGGCAGACCGAACTTGGAGCCGTTCTGGCCGGTGGACACGGCCTCGTGGGTATCGGGGCGGATGCCGGGGGTGACCCGGACCAGCACTCCCTGCTCCGCCGCGGTGCCGGCGAGGATCTTCTCCAGCCGGTCGATGTCGTCGAAGTTGTCGACGACGACCGTCCCGGCGCCGGCCTCGACGGCGAGGCGCAACTCCTCCTCGGTCTTGGCGTTGCCGTGGACGACCAGGCCGGCCGGGTCCGCGCCTGCGGCGAGGGCGAGGGTCAGCTCGCCCTCGCCGGCCACGTCGAAGTCGAGGCCCTCCTCCACGAGCAGCCGGATGACGGCGGTACAGGGGAAGGCCTTGGAGGCAAAGACGGCGCGGGAGTTCGGCCAACGGGCGGCCAGGCCGTCGGCGTATTGGCGGGCGCGGGCGCGGACCGACGCCTCGTCGAGGATCAGCACGGGAGTGCCGTAGGACTCGGCGAGTTCGGCCGCCGGTACGCCGCCGATCGCCAGTCCGCCGTTCCCGTCCCGGGTGGTCCCGGGCGGGAACAGCCCCAACAGTTCTCGGTCTGCCTGCGTCTGCACCGTTGCCATCCGCGCTCCTTGTGCCACTGATCCGTCCCGCTCTCCTGCCATGCTCCCGCTTCGGTCACGGCGGATCATCGTTGACATCGTCAATGCAGGTCGCCCAATCTTGACGCCCACAACAGTCCATCGAGTCGGGGGTGCACCATGCGGGAGTCCGGCGCTCGGGGCCACCTGCCCGTCCGTCAGCTCGTGGACAACATCGGCCCGGCGCTGCTGCGCCTGGTCCAGGAGGGGACCGGCAGCGGCGGGCCGCTCACCGACATCGCCATCCATGCCCCGGGTGCGCCGGCACAGCTCGGACCCGGGTGCGTGGTGCTCGGGGTCGGCGTGACCACGGAGGCCGAGCTGCGTGAGTTGACCGCGGCCATGCGGCAGGCCGGCGCGGAGGTGCTGGCGGTGAAGGCCCCGGTGCCGCCGTCGGCCGACGCCAAGCCGGCGATCATCGAGGTCAACCGGGACGCGTCCTGGATGCACGTGGCGACGACCGTCCGTGAGCAGCTGCTCGAGTACGCGAGGACGCGCGTGCGCTCCGCCGGCAGCGGCGCGGAGCTGTTCGCCCTGGCGAACGCGGTCTACGAGGCCGTCGGCGCCCCGGTCACCATCGAGGACCGCTTCTCCGCGCTGGTCGCCTGGTCGGAGGGGCAGGACCGGACCGACTCCGAGCGGATCGAGACCATCCTGGGACGGGCCGTGCACCAGCGGACGCTCGCCGAACAGCGCGAGCGTCAGGAGTTCGAGCGGCTCCATGCCGGCACCGAACCGGTGTACATGGAGGCGACCGGGGCGGATCAACTGGCAAGGCTGGCGATCGCGGTCCGGGCCGGTTCGGACGTCGTCGGCTACATCTGGGCCGCCGTCACCGGGCCGCTCGACGAGGCGGCCACCGCCCGGCTGCGCGAATTCGCGCCCGTGGTCGCCCTGCAGCTGGTCGGCCTGCGCACGGAGACCAGCTATGCCCGCCGCCAGCGCGGCGAGTTGGCCGCCGCGGTACTCGGCGGGGCGGCCGACCCGGTGGAGGCGAGCCGGCTGCAGCTGGGCTCCGGCCCGGTCTGCGTCCTGGCCGCGGCCCCGCGACCGGCCGGGAGCACGGGCTCCGACGCGCTGGACGCCGCCGGGCTGCGCCGGTTCGCGGACACGCTGGAGTACTTCCTGGCGGCCGTGCACCCCCGTTCAGCCCTGGTGGCGGGCACCGGAGTGGTGTACGTACTGGCCGCCTGGCCTGCGGGACACGCCACGGCCCTGGAGTCGGCCGTCGCCCTGGCCCGCGACTTCCTCGCGCGGACCCCACTGGCCGGCGACTACGTGGTCGCCGTCGGCGGCCCGGCCGAATCGATGGGCAGGATCGCCGCCGTGCGGGCGCAGGCGGACGCCGCGCTGCGGGCGCTGCGGCACCCGGCCGTCCGCGGACCGGCCGTGCGCGCCGTGGAGGACATGGCGCTGGCGGTGTTGCTGCTGCACCTCGCCGACGCGACCGAGGCGCTCGGCCTGCCGGACGCCGGCGGAGCGCTGCGCCGGCTGCGCCGGGAAGAGGGCCCGGACGGTCCGCTGGCGGCGACCCTGGCCGCCTACCTCGCCGCCGCGGGAGCCACCGACACCGCGGCGGAGGCCCTGCACATACACCCCAACACCATGCGCTACCGGCTGCGCCGTATCCGCGAGGTCTCCGGGCTGGACTTCGCCGATGCCGACGCCATGCTGCTCGCGCACCTCCAACTCCGGGTGCGCGAACTGCGGACGGGCGCTTCTCAGGGCTCCGGCTGATCCCGGAACGAGCGCGTGTAGCGGCACCCGTCCAGGTCGACCCAGAGCACCGCGCCGTCCAGGGCGGGGCCGGGCGTCAGGCGCTCCGGCAGCCGGGGGTCGGCTCCGACGCGGAACGTCCCGTCGTCGAGCGGGACGAGTTCCGGTTCGTCGCACGGCGCTTCCACGCCGGTCGCGGCGATCATGTGCAATCGTCCCGCCCGCTGCACGATGCCGAAGCTGGGATACCAGGGGGTGTAGCTCCGGTAGTGACCTGCGAGTGCGTGCGGAGGAGCGGTCGGCGCGGAGTGGCTGGGGCCCAGTGACTCGGGTCCGTAGAGCCAGCGTCCGTCCAGAGAGTGGTGGTAGGCGGACCATCCCGGGTGATCGCACACCAGCCGCCCGTCCCCCGCGTCGTACAGCCTGCCGGTCACCTCGTCCGAGATGAGCGAGAGACGGTCGTCCCCCGTGGCCTCGACGCGGATCCGACGCGGCGTCGTTCCGTGGATCCCGACATAGCGCTGGGCGTCGGGGATCCGCTCCGGGTCGAACAGCGCCGGGTCCGCCGGGGCTCCCTGGACGACGGCGAGCACATGGCGGGCGAAGCGGTCGATGATCTGGCACTCGCCGGGTGCGTTGGTCAGCACGGCGACACCGTGCCCGCCGTCGGTGTCGACGGCGAGGTACGAGCGGTATCCGACCATCCCCCCGGCGTGCGTCAGCCAGGTGCGGCCGTCGATCACTTCCACGTCCACGCCGAGCGCGTAGCCGCAACCGACCGCGTCGGCGGGCACGGTGACGATCTGTCGGAAACTCTCCGGCCCGATGATCCGGGTGCCGTCCAGGGTGCCCCGGCCCAGCAGCATGCGGGCGAACAGGCCCAGGTCGGAAGCGGTTGCCAGCACGTTCCCATCGGCCGCCGAATACTCGAAGAAGCCGGCCGGCGCGAGCGGGGCCGACGGCAGCGGCGGCCGGTCGTCGCGCAGGAACCGGTACCCGGTGGCGAGTTCGGCGATGTCCTCGTGTGTGATCCGCGCCGCCGAGTCGCGCATGCCCAGGGGCCGCAGCAGCCGTCCGGCCATGGCGTCCGCCAGCGATTCCTCCGTCACCTGCTCGACGATCAACCCCAGCAGGTTGTAGCCCTCGTTGGAGTAGTGGAACAGCTCACCCGGTTCGGCCCAGGTCCTCGCATCACGCAGCGCGTAGCCACGTGCGGCGGCATCGGGCAGCGCGTCGGCCCCGGCCACCAGGCCGGAGGTGTGCTGCAGAAGGTGCCGGACGGTGATCGCGCGGGAGCCGCCGTTCGGGGCGAACCAGGGCAGGTGGTCGGCGACCGCCGCGTCGAGGTCCACCTTCCCCTCGTCCGCCAGGATGCCGAGCAGGAAGGCGGTGAAGGTCTTGCTGATGGAACCGATCTCGAACCGCGTGCGACGGGAGACCGGCGCCCCGGACTCCGCGTTCGCGAAACCTGCGCTGACGAACGCGGACTCGCCGGTCCCATCGACGACGCTGATCGCGATTCCCGGCACCGGCCGGCAGGTCCGCAACCGCTCCGCAAGCCCGGAGATCACCCGTTGCACATCCATCAGACGCCCGCCTTCCGTGAACGGAACCCCGCGAACCGGTCCGGACCCAGCTCGACCTGGGAGAAGTCGATCTCCGCGTCCGGCCGGTCGCCTTTGACGAACCGTCGGCACAGCGGGTACAGCAGCACGGCCAGCAGCGACACCGCGACACTCGTGCCGAACGTCGCGGCCTCTTCGACCGCCGTACTCCACGCCAGGTACACGATCATCGCTGTGGGCAGCATGACGACCAGGACCGCGCCGAACCGGCCGCCGGGGACCCGAACCGGCCGGAGCATCTGCGGATATCTCCAGCGCAGGACCAGGAAGGCCACGAATTCCAGCAGGATCGAGGCCAGGGTGAGCAGCACCGTGGCCCGCAGGATCGAGCTGAAGTCGACGGCGGAAAGCACGATGACGACGGTGGTGCTCGCCAACAGCGCACCCACCGGCGTGTTGAATCGTCTGCTGTCCCGGGCCATCCAGCGCGGCAGGTACGCGTCCGCGGCGAGCGCCCGCGGGACCCGGGTGCTCGTCAGCAGGATCGCCATGAACAGCCCCACCAGGGAGAGCGCCGATCCCAGGGAGATCAGCACCTTCAGCCAGGTTCCGCCCAGGGCGTCGCCGACCACGACGAAGTCGCCCTGGACCCAGTCGGCGGGCGAGCCCTGGTGCAGCCCGCTGCCGATGGCGGCGAGGGTGGGCAGCAGGTAGCCGGTGATGATCAGCGGAACCGAGATGGCCAGGGCCCGGGTGTAGGTCCGGTGCGCGTCGGCGACCTCGCCCAGCACGGTGCTCGGGCCGTCGAAGCCGAGGTAGAGCCACACGATCACGCTGAGCGCGGCGGCCACCGACGAGTGGACGCTCTGCCCCGGCGTCGTGAAGGGCGAGAGCACGTTGATCCCGTTGCCGACCGCATGCCAGATGCCGAGGACCGTCAGCACCGCGAACGGTGCGAGGACCAGCAGCATCATCCCGACCGAGTACTCGCTCACCGCCTTGGAGCCGCGGTAGTTCAGGTACGCCATCGGGACGATGAGGGCGACGGTGACGATCCAGTGCAGGTCCACGACGAAACCGCCGTGGAACAGGTCCACGATCACCAGCCCCTTCCCGCGGGCGATGTCCGGGACCCAGGTGGCCAGGTAGTCGACCAGCAGGATCGGGTAGAGGGCGAGGTTCAGCACCGACCCGATCGAATTCCAGGCCCCGAACACGAATGCCGCACCTCTGCCGAGCGCGATCTTCGTCCAGTAGTAGTAGCCGCCGTCGACCGGTATCGCGGCACTCAACTCCGCTGCCACCAGCGCGTTCGGCACGCCGAAGACCACCGGTACCAGGACGATCATCAGCAGGGTCAGGCCCGGGCCGGCACCGGAGAGTGAGGCTTCGAGCCCGAAGGGCCCTCCCGACACCGTGAAGAAGAAGATTCCGACCAGCGGCAGCACGCCGATCGTGCGTCTGCCCGCGCCGGGCGCCTTCCGCGTGATTTCCGACGGGGTCAGTTCGGTCATCCTGGGCTCCACTCTCCGTCCGCGCTTGGTCGGCACAACGTATGGGGGCGTCACCGGGGCCGTCCTTGTCGTGCGCGCCAAAGCCGCGGCCGGTCGGTTGTGGCTGCCATCAACGCCGGGCTGATCCACGCCGAACGGTCGATGAGACGCACGACGCGATCAGGGGCGTGGGCCGTTGCCCACAGTTGGACGAGGTAGCGCTCTCCCGCCGGGTCGCCGGCTCTGCCGTCGTATTCCAGGTCCCTTCCGTGCGCGTGGACCCGGACCCGGTACGTGGCCGCCCCGTCGGCGCCGAGGGGCAGGCGCGGCCGACCAATCAGGCCGCATGGCTTCCGTGGTCGAATTGCTCGTATGCGAGGGTCGAGGAGAGCCGGCTTTCGGCGGGGGAGGCGGTTCTCCGGTATCGGCATCGGTCCCCGTCGTCACCGCGGGTCTCGAACGCGCCGTGTCGGGGAGCCTTTCCGCTGAGCCCGGTCAACGCACCGCCCTGCCGTGTGCCGCGTGCCGCAGCGCACGGTGGGTGGGGGAGTCCTCGGCGGCGGTCATCACCACCAGTTCCAAGGCGTGCGGGCCGGGCAACACGTACACGGTGTAGTCCAGGCTCAGCGGGCCGGCCGCGGGGTGGTGCAGTTCCTTGTGCCCAGTGGTCGGTCCGCGCACCTCGTGCTCCCCCCAGAACTCGACGAACCGGTCGCCGTGCGTGGTCAGTTCGGCCACCAGCCGGCTGCCGCGCGGGTCATGCGGGTTGTCCGCGACCGCGTCGCGCAGACGATGAGCGTTGCCGCGCGCCACCGCCGGCCAGTCCGCGTACAGCCGCCGTGCGCGCGGATCGCGGAACGCGAACCATGCGAAGTTGCGCTGCTCGGCCGGGAGTTCGGCGAAATCGGTGATCAACCAGGAGGCCGCGGCATTCCAGGCGAGGATGTCCCGGACCGGGCTGACCACGTAGGCGGGCCACTCCGCCAGCGCGTCCAGCAGACGGCGGGTCGCCGCGGGCACCAGTGGCGGCTCGACCGCTTCGGTGAGCGGCCGGGGCGGGCCGGCGGCGAGGCGATGCAGATGCCGGCGGGCGTCCTCGTCCAGGTGCAGCGCCCGGGCCAGCGCGTCCAACACCTCGGTCGAGGGTCGGCGTTGGCGGCCCTGTTCCAGGCGGGTGTAGTACTCGGGGCTGATCCCGGCCAGCGCGGCGACCTCGGCCCGCCGCAGTCCGCTCAGTCGCCGGGTACCGGTGCGCGCCAGTCCGACGCTCTCCGGGGTGCGACGCGCGCGCCGCGAGCGCAGGAAGTGCGCCAGGTCCGGCAGCGGCGCGGCCGGATCGGTCTCGGCGGCCCGCTCCCGCGGTGCGGTCCCGGTCGGGGGTGTCGTCCGGGACGGCGGTACGGACGGTACGGGTGGCGCCATGTCCTCCAGTATCGGTCGCGGCTCCCGGCAAGGACATCCCCGGGGGTGGCCCTGCGAGGGCCGGCCTCGGGCGGTATCTGGTCCGGCGGTCTGCTCCGGCCGAGAGTGGTGCCCGGGCGGTGGCCCGGTTCGGACCGGGCGCCGCGCATCGTTCGCGATCGGTCCGTCTCGGACCGGTGCGAGGTCGCCATCCACGTCCAGCACGGAGTTCGCCATGCCTGCACCCGCCTTCGAGCCTGCGTCCGCGCCGGCCGCTGCACTTCCCGGATCGCCGTCCCGGGCATCCCTGGTCGTCCTGAGCGCGGCAGCCGGTCTGGACGCGGGCAGTGTGGCGGTGCTCAACAGCGCGCTGCCCAGCATGGGGGCCGACCTGGGCACGTCCGCGCAGAACCTGTCCTGGGCGGTGACCGGGTACGCGCTGGCGTTCGCCGGGCTGCTGCTGTGCGGTGGCGCGCTGGCGGATCGCTTCCGGCGCCGGCGGGTGTTGATGGCCGGCCTGCTGACGCTGACCTGTGGCGCGCTGCTCGCGCTCGTCGCACCCGCGTTCTGGCTGGTCGCGGTCGGTCGGGTGGTGCAGGGTGCGGGAGCCGCGATCACGATGCCGGCGGCGACCGCGCTGGTGGCCGATGTGTATCCGAGCGGGCCGGCACGGTCGCGCGCGTACGGCGTGTTCGCGTCCGCCCAGGCGGGCTGCTACGGGGTGGGCCTGGTGCTGGGCGGCGTGGTCACCAGCGCGGTCGGCTGGCGTTGGGTGTTCGTGCTCCAGGTGGTGGTGGCCGGTGCGACCGCGGTGGCGGCGTGGCGCCGGTTGCCGGCGGGTACTGCCGGTCGCGCGCGGCGTCCGGACCCGGTGGGCTCGTCGGCCCTGGTCGGGGCGATCGTGCTGCTCGTGCTGAGCGCCGACCTGGCCGCACGACCCGGCGTACGTGCGCTCGCGGGCGCTGTGTTCGTGGCCGCCGCGATGGCCACCGCGGTGTGGTGGCGGCGGGGTCGCGACCGAGACCCCGGCGCGGTGCTGCTGGATCGGGGGCTGCTGCGCTCGAGCGGAGTGCGGACGGCGGCGATCGTGGCGGCGGCGTTCTACTTCTGCGTCACCGGATCGTTGTTCCTGCTGCCGCTCTACCTCCAGCAGGTACGCGGGCTGAGTCCGGCGCAGTGCGGGCTCGCGGTGTTGCCGGTCAGTATCGCGGTGGCAGGCGCGGCGCTGCTCTCCGGCCGGTTGCTCCCCAGATTCGGTGCCGGACCGGTGCTGGTGACAGGGGTGCTGCTCACCGCCGGCGGAGTGCTGCTGTGGTGCCTGGCCGGAGCCGATACGCCGTACTGGGGGCCGGTCGCGGTCGGACTCGTGGTGAGCGGGATCGGTCAGGGCTTGGCGTTTCCGGCGATCACCACGACGGGTCTGCGCGACGTGCCGCCGGCCGCGCACGGCACGGCATCGGCGGTGACCGTGACCGCCCTTCAGATCGGCAGCGGCGTGGGTCCCACCGTCCTGGCCGCGATCGCCGGCGCGGTCGGTCCCACCGCGCACGGCGATCCCGGGCCGATCGGCCACCACGCCGCCTACGCGACGGCGGCGGCCGTACTGGCCCTGGTCGCCGTTCCGGTGGCGGCCCGGATCGGTCTCCGGCGCGCGGCGAACGGGCGTCGGCCCGAGCGGTCCGGCGACCGCTGAGGCCGGGCTGACCGTTCGTCGGATTTCCGGGCAGGACAAGGGCGTTGGCGTGGACCGTGTCCGACGGCGCATCCGGGGTGGAGTCCGGACCGCCACGACGCCCCAGCCGGATCCTGGGGGGAGCAATATCCGCTCCAGGAAGCGGGGCCACCCGGCGGCGTCCATGGCCTGCAACCACGGGATCGACGACACGAGTCGATCGAGTTCCCCGGTGACCGTCTCCTCCGGGACCGCACGCAACGCGTCCGGCACCGGGTCCTCGACCAGGCACGGTCCAGGCGAGCGCCGCGCCCACCGCACCTCGGCCGGCCGCGGGCGTGGACGTCCCCGACCTTCCGGACGAGACGCGTTCCGCGGTGCCGGCCGGCCGAGTTCCGGGACAGCCAGTGCCTTGACCCGGCTGTCCCGAACAGTCCGGGACAGTCCGGGACGGCCGCGTGCCATTGACCCGGCTGACGCGAAATCAGCAAGCTGTGAGCAGTCCCGCCGGACGCGCAAGGATCCCGCCCCGAACGCGTCAAGCACTTCGACGGCCCGGGACAGGCGATGCCGCTGCGCCGGATCCGACCACCGGTCAACAAACATGTGTCTGCGCGATGGTTCGGCGAATCCCGGCGGGAGCTCAGAGATTCCCTACCCGAACCGACAGGGAGCAGCCCTTCAGGCGAATGCGCACGCCCGGGTGACTGCGACTCTCGGTGCGGTGCTCGCGCTCGGCACGCTGTCCGATACCCGAAAGGAGTGCGCATGAGAATCCGCTCGTCCTTCGCGACGCTCATACTGAGCGCCACCTTCATGTTCGCTACGACCACTACGGCGACCGCTCTCGACCGTTTCGATGCAACTACATCCGACCAGGCCGCGATCGAGGCCGGACCGCCTACACGCAAGGACAGCACGCAGCGTCCCGTCTTCTTCGTCAAGGGGTACACGCCCGGCGACGCGTGCGGCAGTAAGTGGAACTCCGCGGCCACGCTGTTCAACAGGTCGGGCTGGGAGGGCCCGTTACACCGTGTCGGCTTCTACGAAGAAGACGATCCGGAGTGCGACGTTCGCATCGACCCGGAAGGGAAGGGCACCGTCGACACGTCCCTGAAGGATCTGGGGCGCGGGCTGGCGTGGAAGATCCACGACATGTACTCCGTCAAGGGGCAGACCGTCGACCTCGTCGGGCATTCCATGGGAGGGCTCATCATCCGTGCCGCGCTGGCTGGATACGCGAAGGGCGACCCCACCTGGCCGGACACGCTGTACGTGGAGGATGTCGTCACCCTGGGCACTCCGCACAAGGTTGCTTGGATGGGCGCCGGCTGCCTCGCCAACCTGCAATGCCGGGAGATGTACTACCCGCGCGGAGCCTTCCGGAGTTGGCTCGGGCCGAAGCTCCACCAGGCGCAGGGGGGAACGGACTGGACTCTTGTCGGCTCGAATGCCGACTTCTCCGTCAGCGCGGGGAATGGTGCCCCCACCGACGTCGGGGCGCAGCATCTTGTGCGGTACTCGGAGCGAGCGGACCTTGACCACAGCCAACTGCGTACGGTCCGCCGGGCCGGCGCGTTCCCACTCCGATACACCAACAACGGTGGCGCCTGGGGAAGCCAACGGGATGGTGCCGCGCCCTTACGAGTGACGATGAACGCGCTGTACTGGCACAGCCGGTGGTGAACCGGCCCGGTTCGCCGCGACGGTAACCGTCGACGTCCGTCCCGTCGCCATGGCCGACGGCGCACCACTGCCCTGAGGTGCCCGCACCGAGGGCGCCTATTGAACGGGGGCGGTTGGGCAGACATCACGGAAGCCGGTCTGGCTGTTGTGCCGCCACTGAACGCGCAGGTTGCGGGGCGGCTGGGCCCAGTTCACCGGAGAGCGTGACGGGGGGTGTCGTCCCGGTGGTGACCGGGACGACACCCCCGTCGGGGTTGTACTGCCGGCGATAGGGTGCAAAACGTGACACGCCGGCGCGTTGGGAAAGCCGACCGACCAGAGAGACCGGCCCGTGCCGCGCCGGAGGGTGGGCCGGCGTGGGCGACGTCGCCTGGGACGAACGCCTCCTCGCGGTCGAAGAGTTCGTGCACGATGTAGTCGAGGCCGCCCGGTTCCCGCACCGACGGCGGCGGGTGCAGGGCCTGGTGCCTCCTGTCCGGGGCCGCGAACACGCTCTCCGTGGGCATCGCGCCGGCCGCTTGCGCGTGGCCCACCGTCCGTCTGGGCAACATCCGGCGATGGTGGAACCCGGCCCCGTACGCGGCAACCGTGGTGGTCTCCTGGTACGCCCTCACCCGGCTCCCGGCCAGGGAGAGCGATTGAGGACCGGAACGGTGACCACCACCAAGTCGCGAGAGCCGGATGAAGGCCGCCTGTACGCGGTGATCCGCTGGCCGGCCCGGATCATCGCCGTGATCGTCGTGGTCCCGCTGCGACTGCTGTGGGAACTGCTCAAGCTGATCGGCAAGGGGATCCGGATCCTGTGCTGAACGTGGTTCCTACGCCCGATCCTCAAGGGCCTGAAGATCCTGCTGTGGGACTGGTTCGACGCGAATCGACCGGTGCCCGGCGGGTTCGTCGCCTCCCGGCCGGCCGCGACCGCGAGGCGTTCGAGCACCGCCGCGGCCTCGGAGCGCGATCCGGGAAGAATCGGCACGATCAGCGGCGGCGCGGCGGCCGGCGTGGTCGGCCGATCGTGGTCGAACCCTCTGGAGACCACGCCCGCGCCGACGAGCACGGCTGCGGCGACCAGGGGCGCGAGGACGTAGCCGAAACGGCGCCGAGCGTTCGGGCGCGGACTCGCCACAGGGTTCGCGACCTCGGCGAGGTGATGCAGGAAATGGGTCCGCAGCTGCCGGTGCCGCTCGTCGGTCAGGTCGGCGACCACCGGTGCGCGGAGCGGACCCTGGTCGATGTGCTCGGTGTGGTCGGACTTCACGACGTCTTCTCCCTTTCCGCCGAACCGCCGGAAGGCGGTCGGCCCTTGGCTGTCCGCGCGGTGGGGACGGTTGCGTCTCCTCCGCCATCAGGTCGCGCAGCTTGCGGCGGGCGCGGGACAGCCGCGAGCGCAGTGTGCCGATCGGTACGCCCAGGGCTTCGGCCGCCGCGGCGTAGTCGAGTCCCGCCCAGACGACGAGAGTGAATGCCTCGCGTTCGGGCCGCCGCAGGCGCGCCGGCGCACGGTGCGCGGCGGCCAACTCCTCGGCGTCGGCCGATCGTTCGACGACCTCGTCGGCAAGATCGGGGACCGACTCGCAGGCCGGGATCCGGGCCAGGGCCGCCTGATAGCGGCGGGCCGCGCGGGCGCTGTTGCGCAGGACGCTGACGGCGATCCCGAACAGCCAGGGGCGCAGGCTTTCGCCTTCGGGGGCGACCTTGGCGCGCAGCCGCCAGGCCTCCAGGAAGGTGAGCGAGACGATGTCGTCGGCGAGGGAGGGATCACCCGTGACGCGGGCGGCGTGCCGGTGTATGACCCTGGCATGGGCGTCGAACAGCGCGGCGAACGCTTCCGGGTCGCCTGCGCGTATTCGGGGTCTGAGTTGGTCTTGGTCCACACCATGCTCTGTCCGCGCGGACCTGAGGGTTCCCGGTTTCGGCCGACTGGCTGAGTCTGCGCCACCGCACGATAGTCATGGAACTGCAAGGTCGGGCTACGCCGCGTTTCGACCAGGCACGCCGGGAGCGTCGCAGCACGGTCCAGGGGGTCATCCAGGCGCGGACGACCCGGATCACCCGGGCCCGCCACGGCACTGGGGGCGGCGGGGCGGTTCGGGTCCCCCTCCTTCTCCGGCGTTTCCTTCTCCGGCGTCGTCGCGGGGCTGCGGCGCCGGGGCGTTCCTCGACCCCCGTTCGGTGAACCGGACCTCCCAACAGAACGAGAACGCGCAGTTCACCAGAGTCCGATGGCGACGGATCACCGGGTCGGAGCGGACCTGGAAGTCGGCCCTGCCGAGTTCGTCCTTCATCTGCTTGCAACTCTGCTCGAGCCAATGACGGATCCCATAAACGCGGACAATCTTCGTCAGGCCGGCTGCGGGGTGCGGGCCTTCGTCCTCGCGTGGCCCACCCGGGCGGGGAAGGTTGGTGGCGCTGGACCAGCACGAAATCCCACTGTCGAAGTCCTGGCGGACTCTTGACATCCGACCTCGCCCATCCAGGATCACCGACAGAGTCAAGGTCAAAGCGAGCGTTGGGCTTTGAGGTCGATGCCCTTGTCCTGGTGCGCGGCGACGTGCCGGATGGCCGTCATCTGCCTCGGAATCCCGACATTGACCTCACGGGCCGATCCCTGCCCTGGGCCGGCCAGCGACGAGAGCGGGAGGAATGCGGTTGCGGCCAGTGCGGCGGGAGCTTGAGCCGACGTCCCCGCCGATTCCGCGTCCAGGGCCGTCGACCGGTTGCGCACGGGAGCGGCGATCACTTCCTCGCCACCCATGGGACGGGCGTCGGTCGCCTTCGCGGCCTCGGGTGCCTTGGGTGCCTCGGGTGCCTTGGGTACCTCGGCGGCCTTGGGTGCCTCGGCGGACCTGTGTTCCTCGGCGGACCTGTGTTCCTCGGCCGACGGGGCGGGCGAGGGGGCGTTCAGACCGAGCCAGGGATTGCGGGTCGGCCGCACAACCGTCGTCGGCTCGGATCGGGGCCCGTCGTGGGACGGCGCGGCGACCCAGCCCCGGGACTCCAGGGCCTTCCGGGTGGCGACGTGCTGGAGATCGCGTCGCAGGTCGTTGTCGAGCAGCGTGTCGTCCACGTCCGTGGCCAGCAACAGGTCTTTGTCCCCGGGAAGTCGGCCTTCCCGCTGGAGGCGTTCGATGGTGGGGACGAGGTCGCCGATCTCGGCGACCACAACGATCGTTCCCTGTTCGATCGCCCGGGCGAGCTCGGGTTCCTCACCGCGTTCGAGTTTCGCCACGGACTTCTGCGCGTGGGCGCCGTACTGGACCCACAAAGCGGTTGCGTTGGGAAACCGCCGCTGGAACGCGATGAGGTTCCTCGTCCGGTCGTCGACGACGACCATGTGACGGTTCCCCGCGGCGTCCTCCACCTTTTGCATGTTCTCGGGCACCGTCTTGTCCGGGGCGATCGCGGTGCCCACGTACAGAGGCTCACCGAAATCGCGGCTGACCTCGACGGGCGGAACCACGGTCGGCGCGATGCGGGGATCGACCATCCCGATGTCGCCGAGCTTGTGATGCTGGTGCTTCGGCTCGCCCGCGGACCAGGCCAGGACCTCCACACCGCGTCGGATCAGTTCTGCCAACTGCTCCCGGGCATGCGGCAGGAGGGCCTGCGCAACGGGGACGCCCCGGACGATGGTGTCGGACACCGTTCGGACGAACCGGTCGCGGTCCGGGGCCGGGCCCATGTCCAGCGGGGCTTCGAGAGCGGCCTGTGTCGTCTCGCGCAGTACGGGGACCGGCGCCCCCTCGGGGAGCCGCTCCCCGATGCCCGCCCGCACTCGGTCGGGAAAGTAGAGCGCGTCATAGAGACGCTCGGCCACCTCGTCGGGGGCACCGTAGCTCTTCTCGCCGACGCTGCTGCCCCAAGCATGTTCGATCTTGGCCGCAACGAGTCGGGTACGAGCGTCGAAGACAGCAGGCTCGGTGGGAGAAGCGTCGCGTGCCGAGTCCACCACTGGCGGAGGCCTCACTTTCGAACATCGTGGGCGTCCGCCCGAGTACGGGAACCTGGCGGGCCGCGGGGCTTTGTCCAACACTTGCCCGACCCGAGCGGGGTCGCGCTCGGCGGTGCGTGGACATGGAGTTGCCGCGGGCGGGCCGGGGGCCACGTGCCGTGCGGAGCCATGTCGGTTCCCGACGGCGCGTGCCCTTCGATGTAGGACGTTAACGAGCGGCTCGCGCGCCGGAATCCGTAGAACTACGGTACCTCGGCTGCGTTTCGGGGGATCCGCAGGCCAACGGCCCCATCAAGCCACCCCTGGCCCATCCGCGACGCCTCGGCCACGCCGAATTTCGAGCGGCCTCGAATCGTCTGCGCCCGGTGGTGATCGTGGGCATCGAGGATCATCGCCTCGTCGCGGGCCCGGGCTCCGCCGCCGGGTACGGCGATTCCCGCAACGTGCGGGGGCGTTCGACGCGCGCGGTGGCGTGCGACGACGTCCCTGGCCCGGCTCACATGGGCGTCCGCCTCGACACCGTCGCCGAGAAGCTCCCGATACGCGCGGCCACGCGCGGCCGTCGAGGTCGGCACGGCACCGGGCAGCGGCAAGATCACAGCCGCGGCGAGCCCACTCGCGAACGCCTGCCCGCCCCGAGTGAACCTGGGCGCCTATCGCGGCCCGAGACGCGTTCCTGCGGGCTTCCTGCGGACCCGACGCTTCCGGGTGCGCCCCACACCGGCGTGTGACGGTGGCGGGGCAGCACGACCGGGCCTACGTCGGCGTCGTCCATCTCGCGGACACCGCCGCCGGCGGAAACATGGGCCGAGGCGCGATCCGCCCGCCGCGCGTTGCCCGGCGTTCGGGGAGGTGGGCGGTGTGTCCGACAGCCCGCAGCCTCCGTCGAGGGTCGCCGGTGGCAAAGACCGCGACCCGTCGTGACCGGGCGGACGCGGGGCGCCCGACGCGGTGGCCGCGGTTCGCGTCGGGCGTCGCGAGGTGTTCGTCCAGGTGTCGGGCATTGCGAGGTACTCGTCCGAGTGTCGGGCGTCGCAAGGCATTCGTTCGAGCGTCGGGCGTCGCGAGGCATTCGTCCGGGCGGCACACGCCCTCGCGGGATTCGGCGTTCGTCCGCGCGTCACGCGCCTTTGCGGGACCCGGCGTTCGTGCCGGGCGGTGTGAGTGCGTACGCGTCCGGGCCTTCCCCCTTGCCTCGGCCGAGGAGGAGGGGCACCAGGCATGCGGCGGCCACGCTGATCCCCGCGGCGGCGAGCAGGGCCGTGGACGTGTGGTGTGCGGAGCTGCCCATCAACGGGGCGGCCAAGAGCGAGCCGAGAGGAGCGCCGCTCAGGTTGACGGCGGAGGACACGGTCGTGACGCGTCCCGACATCGCGGGGTCGGTCAGGCGCTGTCGCAGCGTCAGGAAGGCCACGTCGAAGATCCCACCCGAGGCGCCGACGGCCACGAGCCCGGTGACGACGATGATCGTGGATTGCCCGGTCGCGAGCACGGCCAGGCCCACCGCCTCCACTGCCATGCCCACGGCTAAGAGGAGCGGTTCGCGTCCGTTGCTGTCCAGGCGCCCGAGGATCAACCCGGCGACGATGCCGGCCACGCCGGCAATGCCCAGGAACACGCCCACCGTCGCCGCGCCGCCGCCGCTCCGGGTCACCAGCGCGATCGGGATGACGACCTCGTGGATTCCGTTGGCGATGTTCAGGACGCAGACCACGATCGCGAGATTGCGCAGCCGCCGATGCCGCAGGAGGTACCGGACTCCGGTTCGGGTGTCCTCGAGCAGCGAGACCTTCGCGGGCGCGGGTCGCGGGCCGGCCGGCCGGGTCAGGGCGATGCCGGCACCCACGGCCAGGGGGATGGCGACCATGAGCAGGGCGGATCGGGCGCCCATCCACGCGGTGAGCGCACCCGCGGCGGCGGGGCCACCGATCAACGCCGTGACGTAGGTTGCGCTGTCGAGCCCGTTGGCCCGTTCCCATAGAGGTTTCGGCACTCTCAGTACGACCAGGCAACGCAGGCCCGCGTTGGTGAACGGGCTGGTCAACGAGGCGACACAGACCAGCATGACGAGCAGCACGGCCGGGAGCAGGCGGTGTTGGCTCGACAGGGGAATCGCCAGCGTCACACCGCAGGCCACCGCCAGGTCGACGCCGACCAGGCGTACCGGTTCGCCGCGGTCCAGGAAGGCTCCGGCGAAGGGGCTCACGAGCAGTCCCGGCAGGAGACGACAGCACAGGAGGACCGAGGCCAACGCCGGGGAGTCGTACTGCTCCAGGGCGAACAGCAGCAGGGCCACGTGCGACGCGGCATCGGCGAATCGCCCGAGGAAGACCACGAGGATCAATGGCCCCAGGTCACCCATGCGGATGAGGTCCCGATATCCCGGGACCGGCGGCGGGTGTGCTGCCGCCGCCGATCCAGCCGGCCCCGCCGGAACCGAGACCGGTTCGGGCTCGGTCATTCCGGGAGGCGAAGAGCCGACGGCATCACCTCGGCGAGATGGTTGCGGATCTCACCGAAGGCGTGCAGGAGGTGATCGATCTCGGCGTCGGTGTTGGCCGCCGTGACGGTGATCCGCAGTACTTCACTGCCCTGTTCGACCATCGGATAGGGGCAGACGGTGACAAGGATGCCGGCTTGGAAGAGGCGATTCGCGGTGTCGACCAGAACGCTGCTGTCGCCGATGACGACGGACAGGATCGGGAAACCGCTGGTGTTGTCCACCGTGAAGCCCAGGTGGCGCAAACCGACCAGCGCCTTGTCGGTGAGCTGCCACAGACGGTCCCGCAACACGTCGCCGCGGCGCTCGTTGATGTCGAGCCCGGACCACAGGGTCGCCAATGAGGCGGTCGGTGACGGACCGGACAGGTCGTAGGGGGTGGCGAACGTCTTGATGAACTTCTGCATGGGGGCGGAACACGCGACGAAGGCGGCGAGCGAGGAGTACGCCTTGGAACAGCCGCCCACGTACACGACGTTGTCGTAGCCACTGTCGAAGTGGCGCACGATGCCGTTGCCGGCACGGCCGAGCGGGGCGCTTTCGTCCGGCTTTTCCCCCACGACCCCGAAGCCGTGCGCGTCGTCTACGTAGACCACCGCGCCGAATTCGGCGGCCAGGGCGGACAACCGCTGCATGTCGGCGTAGTCGCCGGTCATGCTGTAGACCCCGTCGACGAGGATGAGCTTGCGGGGGTTGTCCCGGTGCTCGTGCAGGAGTTCGCGGAGCCGCTCGAAGTCGCCTTGGCGGAAGCTGACGAGTTTCGCGCCGTTGTCCCGGGCGATCTTCGCGCCCTCGTACATCGTCTCGTGCCCGGACTTGTCCAGGAGGATGACGCCCGTTCGACCCACGAGGGCCGGTATGACGCCGATGGAGATCAGGGTGACCGTGGGCAGGATGAGTGTCTTCTCCGTGCCCATGAGATCGGCGAGCCGCTCCTCCAGGTCCACGTACAGGCGCGGACTGGCCACCAGCCGACACCAGCTCGGATGCACGCCCCAGCGCGCCACCGATTCCGCGACCGTGGCGGTCATCTCGGGATCCAGGTCCAGACCCAGGTAGTTGCAGGACGCGAAATCCACGACCCAGTGGTCCTCGTCGACGCGGATACGCCGGCCGTCGATGCCCTGAGCCGTGACGTCGTACTGCCGGACGGTGTCGAAGAGGCCTCCGATGAGTGCTCGACGGCTCTCGCGGACGCTCGCCGAAATCATCGCGTCGATGGCGCTGCTCATATTGTCTTCCTCAACGATCGGTTGTCGGTCCGGGTTTGCCGGAGGTACTCGCGCCGCCAGACCTGCTCGAAGCCGAGCTTCAGGGCGGCGGGTCCCGATTGGGCGTCCAAGGCGGTGGTCAGGTACGCGTGTCGCGCCCCCGACTCGCGGGCCGTTTCGAGCCGTCGACGCAGGAGCGCCGAGTAGATGCCCTTGCGGCGGGCGTGTGGTTCGGTGGCGGACTCGCAGATGAAGGCCATGTCCCGGCACAGGCCCATGGCGCCGGTGGCGACAGGCTCGCCGTCGAGGGTCACCAGCAGGAGGGTGAGTTCGACACCGCGGAGCCGGCGGCGCGTGAGGTTGTTCGCCAACCGACTCCGAACCGACGCGGACAGATCGTTGTTGTCGCCGTTGATGCGGAGGAAGGTGTCCAGATCACGACCGTGCGGGTCGATCTCGAGGATGCGCACGCGATCGGGTTCGACGCGCAGGACGTCGTGATCCGGGCGCTCGAACGCGGTGTCGTCCGTGAGGTCGTACCCGAACCAGAGTTCGTCCTCGGCGGGGACGGGCGAATAGCCGTGCGCACGGGCTCGGCTCGGCAGGTCCTCCGGTTGGTTCGGATCGGTGTAGAGGGCGGGGACCATGCCCCGCCGGCGATAGAAGTCCTCGACGGCCGCGAAGGTGTGGTCGCCGGAATCGGACACGGCCTGCGCGCAGTTGTAGAAGGCGTCGGCGTCCGCGAGGTGCGTGAGTTGGTAAGCCTCGTCGTCGAGCAGTTCGTCGTAGTACAGACACCACCACACGAGGTTGTTCGCCCGAATGGCGGCGTGTGCGGTCGGTGGGCTAGGCATGCGTCGCCTCCCGATCGAGTTCCGCGAGCAACTGGCGGTCGGGTTTGCCGGACGAGGTGAACGGCATGTCGTCGAGGTGTCGGAAGGTGTCGGGCAGCATGTGTGCCGGCAGCCGGTCGGCCAGGTGCGCGCGCAGCAGTGCGGCGACGAGAGGGTTGCCGTCGGGCGTCGTGTAGTAGACGCGGATGCGAGTGCCCAGGAGCGGGTCGTCCGAGGGGACGGGCAGCGCGACGCAGGACTGGACGGCCAGGTGCGCGACGGCCGCTGCCTCGATGTCGCCGAGTTCGACGCGGAACCCGTTCACCTTGACCATGTGATCGCGACGACCCCGGTAGTGCAGTATCCCGTCGTGGTCGCGAACCGCGTGATCGCCGGTGCGCCAGAATCTGGCCGGCGCCGCGTGGAAGGGGCTGAGCACCGACTGCTGCGCGGTCTTGTCCGGCTCGCCCAGATAGCCGATCGTGTTGGTGGCGCCTCGGCACCACAGCTCGCCCAACTCGCCGGGCCCGCACAGTCTTCCGGATTCGTCGACGAGGATGATCTCGACGTTGTCGACTTCCACGCCCAGCGGAATGGGCGCGTCGGTGCGCAGGTGGTGCTCGCGCACCCATTGGCACGTGATGATGTTGGTCTCGGTGGGTCCGTAGATGTTCGCTATCCGTACGCCGGGCAAGGCCGCTGCCAGGGAGCGCAGTTGGGGTGTGGGAAACGGCTCTCCGGCGTACATCACGGTGCGCAGCGCGGTGGGCGACTCACCCAGGCCGCCTCGGTTCATGAGCGTCACGAACGTGGACGGCGTGGTGTAGAGAATGGACGCCCGTGAGGCCGTCAACAGGTCGACGTACGCCCGATGCCTCGCGTCTCCGGGGCGGTTGCGCTCCCAGTCGAAGGTGATCAGCGTGGCACCGGCGGCGATGGTGTCGAAGACGTCGAAGACGGACAGGTCGAATCGGAAGGGCGCGCGGGACATCACGACATCGTCGGCCGTGAGCTCGAACTCCTTGCGCATCCAGTCGACGAATGCGCATGCCGCGCGGTGGGTCAGCATGATGCCCTTGGGAACCCCGGTGGAGCCGGAGGTGTACAGGACATAGGCCAAGTCCTCGTCCACGACCCGGCGATGCATCGGGGCGGCGCTGTGCTTGGCGATCACATCGAAACCGTGCGTGCCGGTGTGCGTGGCGCCCGGGGCGCAGAGCGTGACACATTCGAGGCCGGGGGCGTCGAGTATCTCCCGGTGGCGGTCGAGGACGGCCGGCTCGGCGATCAGCACGTCGATCCCGGCCTGGTCGACGATTCCCCGCAGCCGGGCGGTGGGGCTGCGTTCGTCCAGGGGCACATAGGCGTAACCGGCTTTGAGAGCGCCGAACACGGCCGCGATGGACCACGGTGTGACAGTCGCGAGTACGCCCACATACGGGCGTTCGTTTCGGGCGGCGCTTTTGGCATCGACCAGATGATGGGCCCAGCGGTTGGACAGGGCCTCCAATTCGCCGAATGTCAGAGTGGTCCCGTCCTCGTGGCGGACGGCCACCGCGTCGGGCGTTTCCCGTGCCGGTTCGGCGAGATACTCGTGCAGGAGGCGAGAAACGGTCCTGGCGCTGTCGCTCATCGGAGAAACTCCCGGTCGGTTTCGGGCACCACATCGAGTATCCGGACGTCGACGAAGCGCCCGCGCAGCGTGGTGTGATTGCGATGCGGCGGCAAGGTGACCGATACGCGGCGGCGAGTGAGTGAGGATTCGACGGCCTGTGCGGCATCGTTTCGCGTGTGGCGTTCCAGACACCGGTCGTATACGGCGCGCCTTTCGGATGCCTCCGCCGTTTTGCTCCATGTGGCGATGGCGATGAGATCGTCTGCGGCACAGAGTTCGGTGAGGATTTCCAATGTGGCATCCAGATACGGGAAGACGTTGAAGTGGAATATCCAGACCGCAGGACCGACGGGGAGGTGCTCGGGTCGCACGGTGTCGAGTCGCCGACGCAGGAGCAATCCGCCGGGATCCGGCTCGGTGGCGGGCGCTCGGCCCGCGAGTCCGGGCGCCAGGTGCGGATCGACGCAGACGTAGTGGTATCCGAGACGTCGGGCCATGTCCTGGTACTGCTGACTGGCGTCGCCGATCGCGATGAGGCTGCGGTATGTGCGCCGGCGGTTCGTGGTCAGATATTCCTCGACCATGGTGCGTTCCTCGCCGATGAATCCCTGAGCAGCAGGAAGCACGACCTTGTCGAGCATGGCCCCGAACGGCGGGGGGAGGAGAGTCCCCGTCTGGAGGACCGATGCTTCGATGCTTAATGTGTCGCTCGATCCGAGCGACACTGCTTCGACCGAAATGATCGTGCCTTTCGTTCGCGAGGCGACTGCGCACGACGAAGGCGCCTCGTGACTGCGATGCGAAATACCGCGCTCTTGCGAGCGAATCTTTATCAGGATCCGGGGAATCCACAAGAGGGTTGCGCATCCATTTTCGGAGCGAGTGGATTGACTGCCTCGATGCATGTCCGGTGGCGCCGAAGAAACATTCTTCCCTGTCCTGGAGACTCCGGAGGACGAACCGTGCTCGCCGGATCGCAATTTCTTTTGGAATATTTGCACGTCGGGCAGGTGCTGGGAAGATCGACTGGCGTAATTATTTCTCGGCCTGAGGAGTAGTGTCACTCGCGGTGAATGGGCATATAGCGGGTTCTCGGCTCGGCTACGCCGCACCCAGAGGCTGAGCCTCGCCGCACGCCGCACGCCGCTCCCCGCGTGCCGCCGACGGCACGCGCCACGCCCGGTCACGTGATCGTCGAGCAGGCCGCGGGCTGGTCCGGGGATGGTCGGTCGCAGCGCCCGTACGGCAAGGTTTCGTTGTTGATCACAGACGTTAGGAGGCGGTTCGCGGTACGTAATCCGTAGAACTACGGGACTTCGGCGGCGGTTCGGTACATCCGCGGGTCGACGGCCCATCGAGCGCACACCCGGTCCATCCGCGATGCCTCGGTCGACGCCGAGGCCCGGCGGTTTCCGCACGCCCACGCTCGTTGCGTCCCCACGCCCGGAGCTGGGAACCGGGCTGGAGAACCCCACCCGACCACCGTTCCGTTCCCCCCTGTCCGTCCGCGTGCTCCGGGAACGGCACCGGATCCATCGCGGCCCGGAGTTCGGCGCCCCCGCTCGTAGTCGCGGGTCGGCAGGGCGGCCCTGCCCAGCCCGGTGAGCCGGTCGGCCGCGTCCGTACGAAAAGCCGGTTCCTCGGCCAGGGCGCGCTCCACCGGAGTCTCGCTGCGGGACAGGTCCTCGCCTGCGGTGACCAGCGTGTAACCGAGGAACCAGATGGCACGTGCGTCATCGACCGGGTCGTCGGCGACCGTCACCGAGGTCGAACGGGACATCGGCGCGCGACCGTCGGATCCCGTACTACCGGGCTCATCACCGCGGGTGAGTTATTGCCGGTGGCGGGATGTCCGTGGCAGCTCGGTCAGTCGGCCGTCCAGCCGCGGAAGATGCCGACGCAGCCGCGGACGGACAGTTCGTGGTGATCGAAGTGCCGATCGAGCTGCGCACGGAGGTCGTCCAGGGTGTCGCCGTCGTTGTGGAACGCCCCCTGCTTGTTGAGCAGCCGCATCGCCTTGCGGGCGGCGAGGGACACCGGGACGCCGGCCGACAGGACCGTGGTGCCGAAGACGACACCTCCGGGGCGGACCACGGCCGCGGCGTGCGCCAGCACGATCCCCTTCTCCCGCAGACTTCCCGGGATGCAGTGCAGCAGATAGCTGATCCCGACCGAGTCGTGCGAGCCGTCCGGTACGGGCAGCGGCTCCAGCACGTTCGCGCGCACCGTGGCGACGTGGTAGCGGCGCAGGCGATGTGCCGTGTGGGCCAGGGAGTTGGGGTTGAGGTCGACCAGGGTGATCCGCGGGTCGGGCACCGGGAACCGCGCGTGGTGGAGCAGGTACCCGCTGCCCACGCCGATGTCCATGTGGCGCGCACCCACGCCGGTGTCGTACAGGCGTCGGGAGACCGTCGGCGGGCAGCGCCACAACAGCGGTGCGGTGCCTCGGTACACCACGAGGTCGTAGAGGTTGAGGAAGGGTTTCGAGTATCCGGCCTGCCCGTCGAGGACGGCCTGGTCGAGGTGGTCGAGCGGCTTGTCGTGGGCGCGTTCGAGCGGCTTGGTGTCGAGGCGTTCGAGCGGCTTGTTGTCGCTGGTGCTGTCGGACGTCATCATGCTCCTTGGGTGCCTCGGGGTGGTTGGCTGTCGTGGTCTCGATGCGAACCGCCGAGCCAGTCGCCCACCGCGCGCAGCACGGGGCCGCTGTGCTCACGGATGATGGAGAAGTGCGTTCCGGGCGTGTCGACTGCCGTGTGCGGCAGATGCCAGCGGGGCCGCCAGTCCTGCGGCGGGTCGTCGAAGCCTGCCTCCGCGGCCCGTACGAGTAGCGTCGGCGCGCCGATCTTCGCGGGGGTCCACGCCTGGAACAGACCGGTGTAGTGCGCCAGCGCCGTGAGGTGGGTGTCGTCCTCGGCCTCCTGTGCCCACGGCTCGTCCGATGCTCCGGATCTGCGAGCCGCTTCGATCCGGGCGTGGAGGTGTCGGAGCATCGCGCTGCGTGGCCAATGGCTGTCCAGGAGGACGACGGCGTCGGGACCGGCTCCGCGTGCTTCCAGAACAGCCGCCGTGGCGTGGGCGATCCAGCCGCCGGCGGAGTAGCCGAGGAGGACCACGGGACCGCCGTCGGCGCACCGCACGACACCGTCCGCCTGGAGTTGTGCCAAGACGTCCACGGATGCGGGCAGCGACTCGTGCGGACCGAAACCGGGCACCGGCAGTACCCAGACGTCGTGCTCGCCTCGGGAAGCGGCCGCGAGTCGGGCGTACTGGGATGCTCCCGAGCCGACGGCGAAGGTCGGGAAACAGACGATGCGGGCCGCGGAGCCGCGTGCCAGCCTGACGTGCGCCGGCCGGAACCGCTCGTCGGGGTTGTCGAAGATGGGACGGAACCGGGCGATGCGTCGCATCAGTTCCTCGAACTCGTCGGTCCGGCCCAGGTCACCGGCGCGGGCGAACAGGGGGCCGAGGGTGAACCCGGCCCCGCCCGTCCCGGCACGTGCCGGCTCCGCGCCGCCGGTGTCCTCGTCGCCCGCAGGCCCCGTTTCCTCCCATCGCTCGACCAGGTGTCGGGCCAGGGAGGCGACCGTGGGGTATTGGAAGACGAGGCCGGGCACCAGGCGCAGGCCGGTGTCCGCGCCGAGGCGGTTGCGCAGGTCCACCGCCGTCAGCGAGTCGAACCCCAGCTCGGGCAGCGGCCGATCGGCGTCGACGGTCTCCGGGTCCGCCAGCCCCAGGACCGCGGCCACGTGCGTACGAACCCACGCGACGACCAATCGCGCCCGTTCCTCCCCGTTCGCGGCCGCCAGGCGCTCCCTGATCTCCCGGCCCCGATCCGGCCGCACCGACCCGTACTCGCCCGGGGACCGGACCGCGCCCATCGTCGGACCGCCGCCCTCGGGCCAGTATCGCTCGCGCCCGAACGCGTACGTGGGCAGGTCCACCAGGCGGGCACCGCAGTCGGCGAGCATCCTGTCCCACCCCACCGCAACGCCGCGGACGTGCAGATGGGCCAGTGCGCCCAGGAACGCGCCGAGTTCGGTGTCGTATTCCGGCCCGGGCATCGGCAGAACGGTGAAGTTCTCGGCCGCGGCGGTCGCCGCGTCTGCGGCGTCCGCGCCACCCGTGCCGTTCGTGTCCTCGGTACCGTCCGTCGGAGCTGCGGCGCCGGGCCCCACACGCTCCGCGAAGGTGTTGTCGGCCCCCATCCGAAGGCAGACGCACACCCCTTGCGACCCGAGCCCGCGCACGGCCTCGGTCGGCGCGCCGTCGTCCCGAATCAGCCGCACCCAGTACTCCGACGAGGACAACTCCTCGTACGTCACCGGCCGGCCCGTGCGGCCGGAGGCGAGCGGGGTCAGCGGCCGGCGGAAGGTCAGTTCCTTGACGGCCCGTCGCACGCCCTCCCCCGCCGAGTCGTCGGACACCGCCGAGTCGTCGGACACCGTCGGGTCGGCCTGCGCCGCGCACTCCGACGCCCGGCCGAGGGCGACGACGAGTGCGGCCGCGTCGGTCAGGGACAGCACACCGGCGCAGTGCGCGGCGGTGACCGCACCGACGGATCGCCCGAGCAGCAGCCCGGGTTCGATCCCCCAGTGTTCGAGGAGCCGAAACAGCGCCACCTCCCCGGCGAACAGCGCGCCCTGGGCCGGGATCGGATCCTGCGGCGTCTCGCCGTGCCGCGGTGGAACCTCGCCCTGCGGGCGGTCCAGCCGTGCCGCGATCGCGGCATCGGCCTCGGCCAGGGCCGACGCGAACATCGGGATCCGCGCGGACAACTCCTCCACGAGTCCCGCTCGTTCCGCCACCGGTTCGCGCGGCGGACCGGAGAACAGGAACGCGACCCGGTCCCGGCCCCGCACCATGCCCCGGACCAGCCCCGGTGCGGATCCGTCCCGGGCCAGTTCCGCCAGCGACACCAGCAGGGCATCCCGGTCCCGGCCGAGGATCACGGCGCGGTGGGCGAGGCCGGCCCGGGTCGCCGCCAGGGAACGCGCGACGTCGACCGGTGCGAGTTCCGCGCGCTCGCGAACGAACCGGCGCAACCGGCCGGCCTGCGCACGCAGCGCGTCCGAGGTCCCGCCCGACAACACCCACGGCACCGCGGGCAGCGTGGCGAACGGGTCCGGCGCCTGCCGCGGCGAACCCGGAGGCCGGGTTTGCGCATGCCGATCGCCGGACGTCTGTCGCGCCGGCCCCGCGCTCGATGGGGTCGGTTCGGGTTCACGCACCGCGTCCGCGTCGTCCGGTGCGTGCTCCAGGATCACGTGCGCGTTGGTCCCGCTGATCCCGAAGGACGAGACACCGGCTCGCCGGGCACGACCCGTATCCGGCCACGGTCGGGCCTCGGTGAGCAGTTCCACCGCGCCCGAGGTCCAGTCGACGTGCGGCGTCGGCTCGTCCACGTGCAGGGTGGGCGGCAACACGCCGGTGCGCATCGCCATCACCGTCTTGATCACCCCGCCCACCCCGGCCGCGGCGGCGGTGTGGCCGATGTTGGACTTGAGCGACCCCAGCCACAGGGGGGCGTGGGCCGGCCGGCCCTGCCCGTATGTGGCCAGGAGGGCCTCCGCCTCGATGGGGTCGCCGAGCGTGGTGCCCGTGCCATGCGCCTCCACGGCGTCCACGTCCCGCACGGTCAGCCCCGCGTGGGCCAAGGCCTGCCGGATCACGCGCTGCTGGGCGAGTCCGTTGGGTGCCGACAGGCCGTTGCTCGCCCCGTCCTGGTTGATCGCGGTGCCGCGGATCACGGCGAGGACCGGGTGCCCGGCGTTTCGGGCCACCGACAACGGTTCGATCAGGAGCACGCCGACGCCCTCGCCCCAGCCGGTGCCGTCCGCCTCCGCGGCGAACGCCTTGCATCGCCCGTTCGGCGCCAGTGCACCCTGGCGGCTGAATTCGAGGAACGCCCCCGGGGTGGACAGGATCGTCGCCCCGCCCACCAGCGCGGCCGTGCAGTCGCCCTGGCGGAGCGCCTGGACGGCCAGGTGGAGGGCGACCAGGGACGACGAGCAGGCGGTGTCGACGGTCACCGCCGGTCCTTCGAGGCCGAACGTGTAGGCGACCCGCCCCGAGGCGACGCTGGTCGAGGTACCGGTCATCAGGTAGCCGGCGCCGCCCTCGGGATCGGCGGTCAGCAACGGTAGGTAGTCCTGACCGCTGACCCCCACGAACACCCCGGTGCGGCTGCCGGCGACGGCGTCGGGGGCCAGCCGCGCGCGTTCCAGGACCTCCCATGTCACCTCGAGGAGCAGGCGCTGCTGCGGATCCATCGCCAGTGCTTCCCGCGGGCTGATACCGAACAGGAGCGGGTCGAACCGGTCGGCGTCGTGCAGGAAACCGCCCCGGCGGACGTACGTGCGGCCCGGGCGGCCCGGGGTCGGGTCGTACAGACCCGCCGTGTCCCAGCCGCGGTTGCTCGGGAAGGAGGAGATCGCGTCCCGTCCCGAGGCGACCAGGTCCCACAGTTGCTCGGGCGAGGCCACGTCACCGGGGTAGCGGCAACCCATCGCGACGATCGCGATCGGCTCGGCGACGGCGGCCGTCGCCGGCTCGTCGACCTGCTCGGTGGCGCCGGTGAGACGCGCCAGCAGGTACGCGGCCAGCCTCTCGGCCGTCGGGTGGTCGAACACCGCCGCCGGGGAGAGGCGGACACCGGTCGCCGTGGCGAGCCGGTTGCGCATCTCCATCGCCGTCATCGAGACGAACCCGAGGTCGGTGAACGCCTGGGTGATGTCGACGTCCGCCGCGGAGCCGCGGTTGAGCACGGCGGCGGCATGCTCGCAAACCGTCTCCAGGACCAGGTTCCCCCTGCCGCTGTCGGGCAGTTCCGCGAGGCGCCGGCGGAACACGGCGGCCGCGCTGTCGTCGCTCTCCCGGTCCGGGGCGGCGGCGGGCAGCGCGTCGGGCCAGTAGCGGCGGCGCTGGAACGCGTACGTCGGCAGGTCCACCAGGTGGGCCCGCCCTCCGATGTGCGCCGACCAGTCCACCGGCACGCCCTGGACATGCGCCTCCGCGAGGGAGGTGAGGAAACGCCCGAGGTGTCCTTCGTCGCGCCGCAGCGACGTCAACACCGTGCCTTCGCCGACGCTCCCGGGGCTCGCGGCGCCTTCCGTGATCTCGTGCAGGGACACCGCGAGCACCGGGTGTGGGCTCATCTCCACGAAGGTGTGGTGCCCGGCCGCCAGGAGTTCGCGCACGGTCGGGTCGAAGCGGACGGTCTCACGCAGGTTCCGGTACCAATAGGCGGCGTCGAGCCCCGAGGTGTCGACGGGGCCGCCCAGGACCGTCGAGAAGAACGGGATCGAGGCCGCCCGTGGGGCGATGTCGGCGAGGATCGTGACGAGTTCGGCCTCCAGTGCCTCGACCTGGGCCGAGTGCGAGGCGTAGTCCACCGCGACGCGAATCGCTCGCACGCCGTCCTGCTCGGCGGCGTCCAGGAGTTCGGCGAGCGCCTCGGCGTCGCCCGAGACCACGACGGACCCGGGGGCGTTGACCGCGGCGACGGACAGGCGTGTTCCCCATGCCGAGAGCCGGTCGCGGGCCCGGTCCGCCGGAAGGCCGAGGAACGCCATGCCCCCGCTGCCGGCCAGGCGTTCGGCGACCAGGCGCGAGCGCCTTGCCACGATTCGCGCCCCGTCTTCCAGGGACAGGGCACCGGCGACGCACGCGGCGGCGATCTCGCCCTGGGAGTGGCCCACCACGGCGCCGGGTTCCATGCCGTGCGAGCGCCACAGGGCGGCGAGCGAGATCATCATGGCCCACAGCGCGGGCTGGACCACATCCACGCGGTCCAACGAGGCCGCGCCCTCGGCGCCGCGGACGACGTCCACGAGCGAGAAGTCGACGTGCGGCGCGAGCGCTTCGGCGCACTCGTGCAGCCGCTCGCGAAAGACCGCCGAGTCGCGGCACAGGTCCGCTCCCATGCCCTCCCATTGGGCGCCCTGGCCGGGGAAGACGAACACCGGTTTCCCGGGATCGCGTGCGACGCCCGTGACGACACCGGCGGCACTCTTCCCCTCGGCGATGGCTTCGAGGCCCACGAGGTACGCGTCCCGGTCGTCGGCCAGCACCACGCCTCGGTGGTCGAACAGGGTGCGCGAGGTGAGCAGCGAATGCGCGACGTCGGCCGACGCCAGGTCCGGGCGGGTACGTACGTGCTCACGCAGCCGGGCCGCCTGCTCTCGCAGCCCCCGAGCGTTCCTCGCGGTGATCAGCCACGGCAGCGGCCCGGTCTGCGCACGGTCGCCCTCGACGAGCTTCCGCGCGGGGTCGTCCGCGAGGTCGGCAGAGCCGTCGGACTCGACGGCTACGGCGGTCGGGGGTGCGACGAGGGTCGCGGGGAACGTGTCGTCCGGAGACTGTTCCAGGATCACGTGGGCGTTGGTGCCGCTGATCCCGAAGGACGACACCCCGGCGCGACGCGGCCGGCCGGTCCGCGGCCAGTCCCGCGCCTCGGTCAACAGGCGCACCGTGCCCGCGGCCCAGTCCACGTGCGGGGTCGGCTCGTCCACGTGGAGAGTGGGCGGCAGGATGCCTCGGCGCAGTGCCATCACCGTCTTGATGACGCCGCCGACGCCCGCCGCCGCCTGGGTGTGGCCGATGTTCGACTTGATCGATCCCAGCCACAACGGCCGATCCGCCGGCCGCTCCCGACCGTAGGTCGCCAACAGCGCCTGAGCCTCGATCGGATCACCGAGCGCGGTACCGGTGCCGTGTGCCTCCACCACGTCGATCAGATCCGCCGACAACCGCGCGGACGCCAACGCCCGCCGAATCACCCGCTGCTGCGACGGACCGTTCGGCGCCGTCAAACCATTGGACGCACCATCCTGATTCACCGCCGAACCCCGCACCACCGCAAGCACCGGATGCCCACGCTCCCGCGCCCGCGACAAACGCTCCAACAACACCAGACCCACACCCTCCCCCCACCCCGTACCATCCGCCCCCGCCGCGAACGCCTTGCACCGACCATCCACCGCAAGACCCCGCTGCCGACTGAACTCCACGAACATTCCGGGGGTGGTCATCACCGAAGCACCGCCGGCCAGCGCCAGGGTGCACTCACCCTGCCGCAACGCCTGCACAGCCAGATGCAACGCCGTCAACGACGCCGAACACGCCGTATCCACCGTGATCGCCGGACCCTCCAGACCGAACGTGTACGCCAGACGACCCGACAACACACTGGCGAGGAAACCGGTCGCGTAGCCCTCGAAGTTCTCCCGGGCCCGATCCAGCAGGAGCGCGTACTCCTGGCTGCTGGTGCCCACGAAGACACCGGTGCGGCTCCCGCGCAGGGAGGCCGGTGTGAGGCCGGCGCGCTCGAACGTCTCCCAGGACACCTCGAGGAGCAGACGTTGTTGCGGGTCGAGCGTCAGCGCCTCGCGTGGACTCACTCCGAACAGGCCCGCGTCGAACGACGCCACGTCGGCGAGGAACCCGCCCTCGCGTGCGTAGCTCTTCCCCGGCCGGTCCGGGTCGGCGTCGTAGAGGCCCTCGATGTCCCAGCCTCGGTCCTGGGGGAAGGGCCCGATCGCGTCCCTTCCGGAGACCACCAGCTGCCACAGGTCCTCCGGCGAGCGCACGTCCCCCGGGAATCGGCAGCCCATCGCCACCACCGCGATCGGCTCCGCGTCGGCGTCCTCCAACTCCCGCAGGCGCGCTCGTGTCTCGTGCAGGTCGGCGGTGACCCGCTTGAGGTAGTACCGAATCCGGTCGTCCGTCACCATGTGCAACCACCTCGTCGAGACGTCACCGTTGTGCCTTGCTCGCGGGCTCCGGCCCGAGGTCAGGAAATCCCCAGCTCCCTGCCGATGAAGTCGATGACCTCCTCGTCGGTCGCCAGGTCGAGCTCGTCCGCGACGGTCGTGGCGTCCTCCCGTGCGTCGGGTGCCCGGTCTCCTGCGGGTGCGTGTTCGCCCGCCTGTCGAGCGAGCGCGCGCAACCGATCCGCCACTCGTTCGCGTCCGGCGGCGTCCAGCGATGTCGCCGCGAGGTGCACGGCCCAGGCGTCCAGGCCGGCCAGGACGGTGTCGACCGGTGCGTCCAGCCCCGACACCAGTACGGCTTCGAGGTGTCGACCGAGGGCGGCGGGGGTCGGGTGGTCGAACACGAGTGTGGTGGGCAGGTTCAGGCCGGTTGCGGCGTCCAGACGGTTTCGCAGTTCCACGGCGGTGAGCGAGTCGAAGCCCAGTTCCTGGAACGGGCGTTGCGGATCCACGTGCCCGGACGTCGGGTGACCGAGGACGAGGGCGATGCGATCGCGCACCAGGTCGAGGATCAGCGCGCTGCGGTCCTCGGCTCCCAGGAGTGCCAGGCGTTCGCGCAGGGCGTGCTCCGCGCCCGGCTCCGCCGCCGTCGCCGTAACGTGGACCAGGCCGCGCAGCAGCGCGGGAAGCGTGCCGTTCTCGGCGGCGGCGCGCAGTTCCCCGGGGTCGAGGTGCGTGGGAACCCACCCGGCCCGGCCGGCGGCGAGTGCCTCGTCGAACAGTGCGAGGCCCTCCTCGGTGGAGAGGCCGCCCGTGCGGGTGTACTCCGCCCGGTCCGTGTGCCCCGACCGCGACCCCATCCCCCCGGCCTCGGCCCAGCGGCCCCATGCCAGCGACGTCGCGGGCAGGCCGCTGTCGTGGCGGTGTCGGGCCAGCGCGTCGAGGAAGGCGTTGGCGGCGGCGTAGTTGGCCTGTCCGGGGGCGCCGAGCGTGCCGGCGGCGGAGGAGAAGAGGACGAACGCGGCCAGGTCCGCGTCCCGCGTCAGCTCGTGCAGGTGCCGGCCGCCGTCGACCTTGGGCCGGAAGACCGCGCCCACTCGGGCGGGCGTCATCGAGTCCAGGACGCCGTCGTCGAGCACACCCGCCGTGTGCACCACGGCTGTCAACGGGTGCTCGGCGGGCACCGATGCCAGCAGGTCAGCCACCGCGCCCCGTTCGGCCACGTCGCACGCCACCGCCCGCACCGTCGTGGCGCCCGCGGCGGTGAGTTCGGCCAGCAGTTCCGCCATGCCCGGCGCGTCCGGTCCGCGGCGTCCGGCAAGCACGAGGTGCTTCACGTGGTGGGCGCCCACCAGATGTCGGGCCACCTGCGCGCCGAGCGCCCCGGAGGCGCCGGTGATCAAGGCCGTACCCGCCGGATTCCACGCGGGAGGCATCGTGAGGACCACCTTGCCCACGTGCCGGGCCTGGGCCAGGAAGCGGAATGCGGCGGGCGCCTGCCGTACGTCCCACGTGGTGACCGGGATCGGCCGCAACCGCCCGCGCTCGAACAGTTCGACGATCTCCGCGAGCATTTCGGTGATGCGCTCGGGGCCGGCGTCCATCAGGTCGAACGCACGGTAGGCGATCCCGTCGTACCGGGCGGCGACCTCGTCGGCGTCGCGGATGTCGGTCTTGCCCATCTCGACGAATCGGCCGCCCGGCCGCACCAGGCGCAGGGAGGCGTCCGCGAGGTCCCGCACCAGCGAGTTCAGCACCACGTCGATGCGACCGCCACGGCGATCGTCGCTCGTCGCGCCGAACCGTTCCTCGAACTCGACGGTACGCGAGGAGGCGAGGTGCGCGTCGTCGACGCCCAGGGCGCGCACCGCGTCCCATTTGCCGGGACCGGCCGTGGCGTACACCTCGGCACCGAGGTGGCGCGCCAACTGCACGGCGGCCATGCCGACACCGCCCGCCGCCGCGTGCACGAGCACCTTCTCGCCGGGCCGTACGTCGGCCAGGTCCACCAGGCCCTCGTAGGCGGTGAGGAACGCGACGGGCACGGACGCGGCCCGGGCGTACGACCAGCCCCGTGGAATCCGCGCGATCAGGCGCCGATCGACGACGGCCACCGGCCCCAGGCACCCGGCCGCGAGGCCGAACACCCGGTCTCCGGGGGTGAGTCCGGTGACGTCGGGTCCGACCTCGGTGACGACGCCGGCGATCTCGCCGCCCAGCGCCCGCTGGTCGGAGACCATGCCGAGGGCCATCACGATGTCCCGGAAGTTGACACCGGCGGCTCGCACCGAGACCCGGACCCTACCCGGTCCGAGCGGTGCCGCGGCTTCCGGGCAGGGGGCGAGGAGCAGGTCGTCGACGGTGCCGCCACCGCCGAGGTCGACCCGCCACTCCCGGATTCCCGCAGGCGGCACGAGCGTGCCGGACGGCACCCCGCGGGCCAGCCGGGGAACGAACATCCGGCCCGCCCGAAGCGCGAGTTGCGGTTCGTCCCCGGCCGCCGCCCCGACCAGGGCGGCCGTCGAGGTGCGCTGCCCGTCCGAGTCGACGAGCAGGAACCGTCCCGGGTGTTCGGTCTGCGCGGCGCGCACCAGGCCCCACACCGCGGCCGCCGCCACGTCGGCGATCGGTTCGTCGCCGGCAACGGGCACGGCGCCGCGGGTGGTGACCACGAGCCGGGACGCGTGCAACCGGGTTTGCGCAAGCCAGGTCCGGAGTATGTCGAGCACGGACAGAGTCAGAGCCGTGGCGGCGCCTGCCGGGTCGTCGACGACCGCGTCATCGGTGCGGGCCGCATCGGTGGACCCGGTTTCGTCCGTGCTGCCGACTTCGTCCGATCGCTCGGCTCCGCCGGTGCGAACGGCGTCGCCGTGACACGGCAGGAATACCAGGTCCGGCACGGGTGCACCGGACTCGATCGCCGACACGAGAGCACCGAGATCGGTGTGCGTCGTGGCCGCGAGCCGCTCCGCCGGAGCGCCGTCCCCGAGCACGGCAAGAACAGGGGTCCGCGTCCGTGTTGCCGACGGAACAGGCGCCGTCTCCACCCAGTCGACGTGGAAGAGGCTGTCACGGGTGTGGCCCGCCCGGAGCTGCTGGGTGGAGACCGGGCGGGTCCGCAGCGATCCGACCGACGCGACCGGAGCGCCGTGCTCGTCCCACAGGGCGAGGGAGACGGCGTCCGTACCCGCCGGGGTCAATCGTGCGCGGAGCACCGGTGCGCTTGCGCCGTGGAAGGACACCTCGTGCCATGCGAACGGTACTCGGAGGACCTGTGTCCGCCGGCCCTCCCGATGCACCGTCGTCCCCTCCGCGGTGAGGAGGGCCGCGTGCAGCGCGGCGTCGAACTGCGCCGGGTGCAGCGCGTATCCGCCGTTGCCGGAGCGCGCCGCGTCGGGGAGCGTGATCTCGGCGAACAACTCCTCCCCCAGGCGCCAGGCTGCGGTGAGCCCGCGGAAGGCGGGGCCGTACTCCAGGCCGGCCGCGGCCGTGCGCTCGTAGAAGCCTTCGAGCGCGACGGGTTCCGCTCCCGAAGGCGGCCATGGCTCCCCCGCACGCGCCGGCGCGGCGACCGCCTCGGGGGCGAGCGTGCCCCGGGCGTGACTCACCCACGGGGCGTCCGGTGCGTCCGGGGTCGCCGTGCGGGTGTCCTCCTCCCGGGAGTACACGCCCAGCGGGCGCCGTCCGTCCTCCGCTGCGGGCCCCACCCGCACCTGTAGGCGCACGGCACCGTGTTCGGGCAGGACCAGCGGTGCCTGCTGGGTCAGTTCCACCAGGCGCCGGCATCCGGCCTCGGCGCCGGCGCGGATCGCCAACTCCACCACGGCGGTGCCGGGTAGGAGTGTCGTGCCCAGCACGACGTGGTCCGCGAGCCATGCCTCGGTCCGCCGGGACACCACCCCGATCAGCGCCCTGCCCTGGGCGTCCGCCAGATCCAGGGCCGCGCCGAGCAGGGGGTGTTCCGGCACGTCCAGGCCGACGGCGCGCACATCGGCGGCAGGGGCCGCGGCGCTCCAGGGGTAACGGCGGTGCTGGAAGGGGTAGGTGGGCAGGTCCGTCCTGCGGGCGCCGGTGTCGGCGAAGAAGCGGGGCCAGTCGACCCGGGCGCCGCGGGCGAACGCCCGGGACAGTGCCGTGCGTACGGTGTCGGCTTCCGGACGTCCGGCGCGCCCCGCCGGGATCGGCACGGCGCGGGTGTTCGAGGGTGCCTGCGCGAGGCAGTCCTGGGCCATCGCCGTCAGCGTCCCGGAAGGGCCGATCTCCACGAACGTGCGCACCCCCGCGGCAACGAGTCGGCACATCCCGTCGTGAAAGCGCACGGTCGCCCGGGTGTGCCGGACCCAGTACTCCGGCGAACACAACTCGTCGGCGCCGGCGATGTCCCCGGTGACGTCGGAGACGATCGGGATGGTCGGCGGATGGAAGTCCAGCTTCCGCGCGACCGCGCCGAACTCGTCCGACATCGCGGCCATCTGTGGGGAGTGGAAGGCGTGGCTCACCCTGAGCCGCCGCGTCTTGCGCCCTTTGCTCCGCCAGCGCTCGGCGAGGTCGAGCACCGCGCTCTCGGCGCCCGACACGACGACCGACGCGGGTCCGTTGACGGCGGCGATGGACATCCGGTCGGCGTGTGCGGCCACCTCCGGCAGAACCTCCGCCTCGGTCGCCTGCACCGCGACCATGGCGCCGCTGCCGGGCACGTCCTGCATGAGACGGCCCCGCGCGGCGACGAGCACGCACGCGTCCTCCAGGGACAGGACGCCGGAGACGTGCGCGGCCGCCAACTCGCCGACGGAGTGGCCGAGCAGCAGCTCGGGGGTGAGCCCCCAGTGCGTGAGCAGCCGGAACAGCGCCACCTCGTACGCGAACAGTGCCGCCTGGGTGAACAAGGTCTGCTCCAGGAGCGCGGCCGTCGTCGTGCCCTCGGGGGCGTACAGGACGTCCCGCAGCGGGCGGTCGAGATGCGGGTCCAGCCCACCCGCGATGGCATCCAGCGCCTCGGCGAACACCGGGAAGGCGGCGGACAGTTCGCGTCCCATGCCCGCGCGCTGGCTGCCCTGTCCGGAGAACAGGAACGCCTGCCCGCCCTCGGCGGTCGCCCCTTGCACCAGACCCGGGGCCGGCCGGCCGTCGGCCAGGGCCGTCAGACCCGCGAGCATCTCGTCCCGATCGCGCGCCCACACCACGGCCCGGGTGTCGAGGGTCGCCCGTGAGGTGGCCAGCGACCAACCGACGTCCGCCGCACGCGCGTCGGGCAGGGAGCGGATCCGATCGCTCAGGCGCCCGGCCTGGTCCCGCAGGGCCCGCTCGCCCCGCGCCGAGACCACCAGCGGTACCGGCCCCTGCGGGATGTCCGTCCCGGTCGGGGCCGGGGCGGTGTCGTCGACTGTGCCGGGCCGGGGGTCCTGTTCCAGGATCACGTGGGCGTTGGTGCCGCTGATCCCGAAGGACGACACCCCGGCGCGCCGCGGCCGGCCGGTCCGCGGCCAGTCCCGCGCCTCGGTCAGCAGGCGAACCGCCCCGGAGGCCCAGTCCACGTGCGGCGAGGGTTCATCGACGTGCAGGGTCCTCGGGAGCACGCCGTGACGCATCGCCATGACCATCTTGATCAGCCCGGCGATGCCGGCGGCGCCCTGGGTGTGGCCGATGTTCGACTTGATCGATCCCAGCCACAACGGCCGATCCGCCGGCCGCTCCCGACCGTAGGTCGCCAACAGCGCCTGAGCCTCGATCGGATCACCGAGCGCGGTACCGGTGCCGTGTGCCTCCACCACGTCGATCAGATCCGCCGACAACCGCGCGGACGCCAACGCCCGCCGAATCACCCGCTGCTGCGACGGACCGTTCGGCGCCGTCAAACCATTGGACGCACCATCCTGATTCACCGCCGAACCCCGCACCACCGCAAGCACCGGATGCCCACGCTCCCGCGCCCGCGACAAACGCTCCAACAACACCAGACCCACACCCTCCCCCCACCCCGTACCATCCGCCCCCGCCGCGAACGCCTTGCACCGACCATCCACCGCAAGACCCCGCTGCCGACTGAACTCCACGAAGATTCCCGGGGTGGTCATCACTGCGGCTCCGCCGGCCAGCGCCAGGGTGCACTCACCCTGCCGCAACGCCTGCACAGCCAGATGCAACGCCGTCAACGACGCCGAACACGCCGAATCGACCGTGATCGCCGGACCCTCCAGACCGAACGTGTACGCCAGACGACCCGACAACACACTGGCGGCGGCGCCGGTGAGTTGGTGCCCCTCGGTCCCGTCGCCGGTCCCGCCCCCGCTGCCGCCGGTCATCAGGACCGATCCGACGAAGGCCCCGACGGGTTGTCCCTTGAGACCGCCGGGATCGATCCCCGCGCGTTCGAAGGTCTCCCACGCGATCTCCAGGAGCAGCCGCTGCTGGGGGTCCATCGCGGCGGCCTCGCGCGGGCTGATCCCGAACAGGTCCGCGTCGAACTCCGAGGCGTCGTCGAGGAAGGCGCCTTCGCGGACGTAGGTGTGGCCCGACCGGTCGGGGTCCGGGTCGAAGAGCGTCCCGGTGTCCCAGCCGCGGTCGGTGGGGAAGGCCGAGACCGCGTCGGTTCCGGTGGCCACCAGCTCCCACAGGTCCTCCGGCGAGCGCACGCCCCCGGGGAAGCGGCAGCCCATCGCCACGATCGCCACCGGCTCGTGGGCTGCCGCCGTCAGCTCGCGCGTTTGCGCGCGGAGCGACTCGACCTCCTTCAGCGAGGCCCGCAGGGCCTCGACGAACCTCTCGTCAGCGACCGCCATCGTGCTCCTCCGTCCGTGCGTGTGCCGCGTTGTCGGGGTCGGTGACGGGGTCGTCGTGCTCGCCGTACGGGCCGTCGTGCAGCGCCATCGCGAGCAGCCCCTCGGCGTCCATCCGGTCGATCGAGCCGGACCCCGGCCCGGGGCTGTGCTCCCGCGGTGCCGACTCGGCCGCGGCGGCGTGGCCCGCGAGTTCCAGCAGCGAGTCCAGCAGGCCGGCGTCGCGCAGCCGGGAAAGCGGGATGCCGGCCAGGGCGTCACGCACCCGACGTTCGGTGTCACGCGGTACGTCCGTCCCCTCCTCTCGGGGAGCAAGCTCCGCGGCCAAGCGCTCGGCGAGCGCCGTGGGGGTGGGGTGGTCGAACACCAGCGTCGGGGGCAGCCGCAGGCCGGTTGCGCCGGCGAGCCGGTTGCGCAGTTCCACGGCCGTCAGCGAGTCGAACCCGAGGTCCTTGAAGGCCCGGTCCCGTCCCACCGCTTCCGCGGTCGGGTAGCCCAGGACGGTCGCGGTCTCGGCGACGACCAGTTCGAGCAGTTGCCGGTCCCGCTCCGCCGGCGACAGCGCGGCCAGGCGACGCCGCAGCGCCCCGGCGCTCGTACCCCCGGCGCCCCTGCGTCGCGCCGGGCCGCGCACCAGGTCGCGCAGCACCGGGGGCAGCGTGTCGGGCCGCGTCCGGAACACGGACAGGTCGAGCCGCATCGGCAACACCAGCGGTTCGTTCACGGTCCCGGCGAGGTCGAAGAGCGCCAGCCCGTCCCGGGTCGGCAGGCCCTGGACGCCGGCGCGTGCCATCCGGGCCCGGTCGGCCCGGTCGAGTCCGGCCGTCATGTCGCTGCTCTCGGCCCACAGCCCCCAGGCCAGCGACAGCGCGGGCAGTCCGGCGTGACGTCGCCGCCGTACCAGTGCGTCCAGGAACGCGTTGGCCGCCGCGTAGTTGCCCTGTCCGGCGCTGCCCAGGGTGGCCGCGGCCGAGGAGAACACCACGAACGCCGCCAAGGGCGCGGTTCGGGTCAGCTCGTCCAGGTGGCACGCTCCGTCCACCTTGGGCCGGAACACCCGGTCGATCCGTTCCGGGGTCAGCGCGGGAATCACGCCGTCGTCCAGGACACCGGCCGCGTGCACCACGGCGGTGAGGGGGTGCGCGGCGGGCACCGACGTCAACAGCGCGACCACCGCGTCGCGATCGCCGACGTCGCACGCCGCCCACGTCGCCTCGGCGCCGTGCGTACCCAGTTCGGTGGTCAGGAGCGAGGCTTCGGCGCTCTCGTCGGCGCGCCGGCTCACCAGGAGCAGTCGGCGTACGCCGTGCTCGACGACCAGATGCCGGGCCAGGGCGCGCCCCAGGGTTCCGGAGGCGCCGGTCACCAGCACGGTGCCCGCGGGGTCCCACGCCGTGCCCGGGTCGCCGCGTTCCGGGTCCACCGGGGCGATCGGGACCACCGGGACACGTTCGAGCCGGGGAAGCATGATCCGCCCCTCGCGAACCGCGAGTTGAGGCTCGTCGGTGGCCAGTGCGGCGGACAACGCGGCGACGGAGGCCGGGTGGGCGTCGAGGTCGACCAGGACGAACCGGCCCGGGCTCTCCGCCTGGGCCGAGCGCACCAGGCCCCAGACCGCCGCGGCGGACGGATCGCCGGGAGGTTCGTCGTCCGTCGTGGCGAACGCCCCGCGTGTGACGACGACGCACCGCGCCGCGCTCACCGGCTCCTCGGCGATCCGGTCCCGCACCACGTCCAGGGCTCGACGGGTCGCCTCCCGGGCCCGCACCGCCTCCGCACCGGCGCCGGAGTCCGTGCCGAACACCGCGAGCACGAGGTCGGGTTCGGGCTCGCCGGCACTTGTCGCGGAGCGCAACGCGGACAGGTCGGGGAAGCGCTTCACCTCCGGGGGCAGGTCCAGGTCGTCGCCGCCGAGCACCGCCCACGCGCGGTGTCGCGGTTCACCCCGCCCGGTGGGAGCCGCGGGTGCGGCCACCCACGTGAGCCGGAACAGGTCGTCCCGGCGATCACTCGGGGCACGCAGTCCTTCGGGGGAGACCGGACGGGCGGCCAGCGAGCGCACCGTCACCGCGGGGGTGCCTTCGGTGTCCGCCACCACCACCGACACGTCCCGGTTCGTCCCCGCGGACACCCGGACCCGCACCGCCGGGCCGCACGGCCCGTGGAACGCGACGTCGTTCCAGGCGAACGGCATGGCCGCCGCACCGGGGCCGTCGCCTTGGTCGCGGAGCAGACAGGAGTGGAGCGCGGCGTCGAGCAGCGCGGGATGGGCCTGGTAGCGGCCTGCTTCGGCCGCCATGTCGTCCGGCAGCGCGGCCTCACCGTAGATCTCCTCGCCCATCCGCCACGCGGTGTGCAGGCCGTGGAACGCGGGGCCGTAGGACAGGCCGATCTCGTCGAGCCGTTCGTAGAAGTCGGTCAGGTCGACGGCTACGGCTCCCGGGGGTGGCCAGGTGCCGTCGAGGGCCGCCGGGGTCGCGGCCTGTGCCGCGGTGAGCATGCCGCGCGCGTGGCACGACCAGGGGTCCTGCGGCGCCGCGTCCTCGGGGCGGGCGTACACGCCGAGGGCCCGCGTGCCCTCCTCCTCGGCGGGCCCGACCCGGACCTGGAGTCGCACCGCGCCGTCTCCGGCGAGGAGCAGGGGTTTTTCCTGGATCAGCTCCCGGATGTGTGGGCAGTCGGTCTCGGCGCCCGCCAGCGCCGCCAGTTCCACGAACGCGGTACCGGGCACCAGCACCGTGTCACCGACGGCGTGGTCGGCGAACCACGGGTGGGTGTCCAGGGACCAGCGCGCGGTCAGCACGGTCTCGGTGGAGTCGGCGAGTTCGACGCGGGCGCCCAGGAGCGGGTGCTCCGGGCGGCCCAGGCCCGCGGCGCTCACGTCGCCGGCACCGGCGGGTGTGTCGAGCCAGAACCTGCGCCGTTGGAAGGGGTAGGTCGGCAGGTCCACGACGCGTGGTGCACGGCCGGTCCAGGTCGCGGACCAGTCCACGGCGACACCGTGGGTGTACGCCTCGGCGACCGAGGCCAGGAAACGTTCCGGTCCGCCCTGGTCGCGGCGCAGCGACGCGACGGCCACGCCCGGCGTGCCCGGGTGCTCCTCCAGGATTTCCCGTAGGCCCATGGTGAGCATGGGGTGGGGGGCGGCCTCGACGAACGCGCCGTAGCCCCGGGTGATCAATTCCCGTACGGCGGGCTCGAATCGCACGGGCTCGCGCAGGTTGCGATACCAGTAGTCGCCGTCGAGTCCCGTGGTGTCCTGGAAGGCGCCGGTCAGCGTCGACATGAAGGCGATGCGGGCCGGCTCCGGGCGAATCTCGGCGAGGTCGTGGGCCATCCGCTCGCGTACGGCTTCCACGTGCGGCGAGTGCGAGGCGTAGTCGACCGGGATCCGACGCGCCCACCGTCCGGTCCTTTCGCAGTGCGCGAGGAGGTCCTCGAGTGCGGCCGTGTCGCCCGTCACCACCACCGACGCCGGTCCGTTGACGGCCGCGAGGTGGATTCGTCCGTGCCAGGCCGCCGTCAGGTCCTCGGCCTCGGTGGCGGTCAGCGCCAGCGAGACCATCGCGCCGCGGCCCGCGATGGCCCTCAGGGCCCGGCTGCGCAGGGCGACCACGCGCGCGCCGTCGTCGAGGGAGAGGCCGCCCGCGACGCAGGCCGCGGCGATCTCCCCCTGCGAGTGCCCCACCACGGCGTCGGGTTCGACGCCGTACGATCGCCACAGCTCGGCGAGCGACACCATCACCGCCCACAGCGCGGGCTGGACCACGTCCACCCGTTCCGGGTCGACTCCGGTGTCCCTGCCCCGGACGACGTCCACAACGGACCAGTCGGCATACGGGGCCAGCGCGTCGGCGCACTGGGCCAGGCGGTCCCGGAAGACGGGTGCGGTGTCCCACAACCGTGCGGCCATGCCCGGCCATTGGGCTCCCTGGCCGGGAAAGACGAAGACCGTCCGGCCGGGGTCACCGGCGAGCCCCTCGATCGCCGCGGGGGTCTGCCGGCCCTCCGCCACGGCGGCCAGGGCGGACAACAGTTCGTCGCGGTCGCCGCCGATGATCACGGCCCGGTGTTCGAGCGAGGCGCGGGTCGTCAGCAGCGAGTGGGCGACATCGACGGCGTCGAGTCCCGGTTCGGCGACGAGGCGCTTGCGCAGTCCGGCCGCCCTCGCCCGCAGCGCGGGCTCGCTCCCGGCCGAGAGCACCAACGGTACGGGTGTGTCGGCCGCTTGGGCGTTCGCGGCGGTATGTTCGGGTTCCCCCGTCTCGGGTGCGCGTCGAACGTGCGGGTCCGGCGTGGCGGGAGCCTGTTCCAGCACGACGTGCGCGTTGGTGCCGCTGATGCCGAACGAGGACACCGCGGCTCGACGCGGTCGCCCGGTGACGGGCCAGGGTCGTGCCTCGGTCAGCAGTTCGACCGCGCCGGACGACCAGTCGACATGGGGGGAGGGCGCGTCCACGTGCAGGGTCCGCGGCAGGATGCCGCGGCGCAGGGCCATGACCATCTTGATCACACCCGCGACGCCCGCCGCCGCCTGGGTGTGACCGATGTTCGACTTGACCGAGCCGAGCCACGCCGGGTGGTCGGTGGGGCGCCCGCTGCCGTAGGTGGCCAGGAGTGCCTGCGCCTCGATCGGGTCGCCCAGGGTGGTGCCGGTGCCGTGCGCCTCGACGACGTCCACCTCGGCGGGCGTGAGCCGGGCACCGGCCAGCGCCTGGGTGATCACCCGTTCCTGGGATGGTCCGTTCGGGGCGGTCAGGCCGTTGCTCGCCCCGTCCTGGTTGACCGCCGAGCCCCGGACCACGGCAAGGACGCGGTGGCCCTTGCGCACCGCGTCCGACAGGCGCTCGACGAGGAGCACGCCGGCGCCCTCGCCCCACACCGTGCCGTCCGCGGCGGCGGCGAACGGCTTGCAGCGCGCGTCGGCGGCCAGCGCGCCCTGCCTGGCGAACTCGACGAAGGCGTTCGGCGTGCACATCACGGTGACCCCGCCCGCGAGGGCGAGGTCGCAGTCTCCGCCGCGCAGCGCCTGCGCCGCCAGGTGCAGGGCCACCAGCGACGAGGAACAGGCGGTGTCCACGGTGACGGCCGGGCCCTCGAATCCGAAGGTGTAGGCGACGCGTCCGGTGGCGACGCTCGCGGATCCGCCGGTACCGAGGTATCCGGCGATGTCCTGCGTGATGGTGCCCAGCCGCGTGGTGTAGTCGTGGTACATCAGCCCGGCGAACACGCCGGTGCGGCTGCCCCGCAGGGCCGCCGGGTCCAGACCCGCGTGTTCCAGCGCTTCCCAGGAGATCTCCAGCAGGAGTCGCTGCTGCGGGTCCATCGCCACCGCCTCGCGCGGGCTGATGCCGAAGAACTCGGGGTCGAACCACGCCGCGTCGGAGAGGAATCCACCCGCCGTCGCGAAGCCGGCGGAGTCGAGGGACCAGCCGCGGTCGGTGGGAAAGGCGGAGATGGCGTCGGCACCCCGGTCCACGAGGTTCCACAGATCCTCCGGCGAACCGATGCCTCCCGGGAAGCGGCAGGCCATGCCCACGACGGCGATCGGCTCGTCCGCCGCGATCGCGCCGCGTGCCGGGGGTTGTCGACGCCCGTTCCTTCCGGTCAGCCGTTCGTGGACGTGCTCGGCGAGTTCGTACGGCGTCGGATGGTCGAAGACGAGCGTGGCGGGCAGCCGGAGGCCGGTCACTCGCGCGAGGCGGTTGCGCAATTCGAGGGCGGTGAGCGAGTCGAATCCCGACTCCTTGAACGCGCGCCCGGGTTCGACGGCGCTCGGGTCCGGGTGGCCGAGGACGGCCGCGACCTGGGCCCGCACCACGTCGAGGATCTTCGCTGCCCCGTCCCGGGTCGGGAGGTCGGCGAGTTCGCGGGCGAGGGCGGAGTCGCCGTCGACCTCCGTTGCCGCGCGCCGCGCCGGTGGCCGCACCAGGGCGCGCAACAGCGCCGGTACGCCATCCGCGGCGGCCCGTGCCCGTACGGCGGCGAGGTCCAGGCGGGCCGGGAGGACGACGGGCAGCCCCGACCGCAGGGCCGCGTCGAACAGGGCGACCCCCTCTCCCGCCGACAACGCGGTCACCCCGGCTCGGCGCATCCGGTCGCGGTCGGTGTCCGACATCGCGCCGGTCATCGCGCCGGTCTCGGCCCACAGCCCCCAGGCCAGGGAGAGCGCGGGCAGTCCCAGCGAACGTCGGACACCGACGAACGCGTCGAGGAAGGCGTTGGCCGCCGCGTAGCCGCCCTGGCCCGCGGTACCGAACACGCCCGCCCCGGAGGAGAACACGACGAACGCGCAGAGGTCCATGTCTCGGGTCAGTTCGTGCAGGTTGACCACCGCGTCGACCTTCGGCCGGAACACGGTGTCGATGCGTTCCGGGGACAGCGACGGGAGCACCGCGTCGTCCAGGACGCCGGCCGCATGGACCACACCGCGCAACGCGTGTTCCACCGGAATCCGCGCGAGGACCTCCATCAGGGCCGCGCGGTCCCCCGCGTCGCACGCCGCCCAGTGCACGGACGCGCCCAGTTCCGCCAGTTCCGCGCCGAGTTCGGCGGCTCCGGGCGCGGCCGCGCCGCGGCGACTCGTCAGCAACAGGTGCCGTACTCCGTGCGCCCGGACGAGGTGGCGGGCCACGACCCGGCCGAGCACACCCGTCGCGCCCGTCACCAGAACGGTGCCCTCGCCGCCGAAGCCGGCGAAGTCCTTCGGACCGTCCGGGCGTTCGGAATCTTCCCGGGTGCCGGTGGCGCCGTTGCCCGTGTTGTCGCGATCACCGCCGGAGGGCGGCACCCGTCGGAGTCTGGGTACGAAAACCTTCCCGGCGCGCAGCGCCACTTGCGGCTCGTCGCCGCCCACGACCGCGGGCAGCGCTTCGCCGGAGGGTTCCGTGCCGTCCCAGTCGACCAGGACGAGCCGGTCCGGGTTCTCCGCCTGCGCCGAGCGCAGCAGGCCCCATGCCGCGGCCAGGGTCGGATCGCACGTCTCGTCGTCGCGCGCCGCCACCGCGCCTCGGCTCAACAGCACGAGGCGGGTGGAGCTGCCGCGTTCGTCGGCGAGCCACGCCTGGATCAGCGTCAGTGCTCCCCCGACGGTGTCTCGGACGGCCGCACGCGGGTCGGCGCAGCCGGGCGCGGGCATCGGGAGCGCCACCAGGACCGCGCCCGGCACATGCTCTCCCGCCGTCGCCGCCGCGAGTTCCGCGACCTTGTGCACCGGGACGTCGGTGCCTTCGAGAGCCGCGACGACCGCCTCGGCGCCGTCGAGGACGACCCACGACCGGGGCGTCGGGGACGCCCCGCCCGCGGCGGGCACCCAGTCGACGGCGAACAGGGAGTCCGTCGACTCCGCGACGGCGGGTCGAAGGCGGTCGAGTGCCATCGAACGCAGGGCGAGCGATTGCACGGACACCACGGGTGCCCCGGTCGCGTCGGCGGCCTCCACCGCGACGGCGTCGGGGCCCAGCGGGGTGATCCGTACCCGCAGCCGCGTCGCGCCGACCGCGTGGATCCGCACCCCGGACCACGAGAACGGCAGCCGAGGCCCGGAGGCCGGGCCTGTCCGCGCACGTGTCGCGGCGTCGCCGACCGCCGCCGCGTGCAGCGCGGCGTCGAGCAGGGCCGGGTGGATCGCGAACCCGTCGCTGTCGCCGTCCCCCGGGAGCACGACCTCGGCGAGGACCTCGTCCCCCCACCGCCAGGCGGCCCGCAGACCTCGGAACTCGGGGCCGTAGCGCAGGGACAGCGCGGCCAGGTCCTCGTACACGCCCTCCACCGGCACGGGTTCGGCGCCGGGCGGCGGCCAGGCGTGCGACGCGCGGCTTTCGTGCCCGACGGTACGGGCGAGCGATCCGGCCGCCTGCCTGGTCCACGCTCCGTCCGGGGTGTGCTCCGGCCGGGCGTGGATGGTGATCGCGCGGTCGCCGGCCGCGTCGGCCGGACCGACGACGGCCCGCAACTGCACACCGCCTCGCGGCGGCAGGACCAGGGGGGCCTCCAGGGTCAGTTCCGCCACCCCGTCGCAGCCCACCTGCTCGGCGGCTCGAACCGCCAGTTCCAGGAGGGCCGTTCCGGGCAGCAGGACGACGTCGCCGACCGCATGGCCACCGAGCCAGGGGTGGGTGTCGCGGGACAGCCGCCCGGTCAGGAGCACGCCGCCGGAGTCGGGAAGGTCGGTGACCGCTCCCCAGAAGGGGTGGTCGAGCGGGCTCAGCCCGGCCGAACCGACGTCACCGGCGGGCGGCGTGGCGTCGAGCCAGTATCGCTGCCGGTCGAACGCGTACGTGGGCAGCGACACCCGGCGCACGTCGGTCCCGGCGAACACCTTCGTCCAGTCGGGCGATCGGCCGCCCGCGTACACCTCGCCCAGGGAAAGGAGGAACCGGTCGAGGCCGCCGTCGTCTCGGTGCAGCGTGCCCGTCACGAGAGCCTCCCGGCCCAGCCGGCCGAGCGTCTCCGTCAGGCCGAGGGCGAGCACCGGGTGCGGGCTGCACTCCACGAACGTGCCGTGTCCGGTGGCGCCGAGTCGCTCCACGGCGTCCGAGAGCCGGACCGTGCGCCGCAGATTGCGGTACCAGTAGTCCGCGATCAACTCCTCACCCGGCACCACGTTGCCCGTCACCGTCGAGTACAGCGGCAGCGTGCCCGTCCGGGGACGGATGTCCGCCAACCGGGCGAGCAGTTCCGTGCGCAGCGCCTCCACGTGCGGGGAGTGGGAGGCGTAGTCCACGGCCACACGCCGAGTGCGTACACCGTCCCGCGCGCAGGCGCCCGTCAACTCGTCGAGCGCCGTGGGGTCTCCGGAGAGCACCACGGACGAGGGGCCGTTCACCGCGGCGAGCGAGAGTCGTCCGGCGAAGTCCGCGAGCCGCGCGCGGACCTCCTCGACCGGGGCCGTCAGGGAGACCATGCCGCCCGCACCGGCCAGCCGTTCGGCGATCAGCCGGGAGCGCAGGGCCACGACGCGTGCGCCGTCGTCGAGGGACAACGCGCCCGCGACACAGGCCGCGGCGATCTCGCCCTGCGAATGCCCCACCACGGCGGCCGGTTCGACGCCGTGCGAGCGCCACAGCTCCGCCAGCGACACCAATACCGCCCACAACACCGGTTGCACGACATCGACCCGGTCGACACGGTCCTTGCCGGTGTCGTCGACGCGGCCGAGCACCACGTCGGGCAGGGACCAGTCGACGTACGGGTCCAAGGCTGCCGCGCACTCTTGCATGCGCTCGCGGAAGACGGCGCACGAGTTCCACAGTTCCACGGCCATCCCGTCCCATTGGGAACCCTGGCCGGGGAACACGAAGACCGTCCGGCCGGGGTCGCGCGCCACGCCCTCGACGAGTCCCGCGCAGGGTTCGCCCTGGGCCAACGCCGCGACACCACGCAGGAGTTCACCGTTGCGGCGGCCGACCACGACGGCCCGGTGCGCCAGTGGTGCGCGGGTGGTCGCCAACGCGTGGGCGACGTCGGCCGCGCGAAGGGCCGGATGCGCCGCCATGTGCTCGCGCAACCGGGCCGCCTGCGCACGCAGCGCCCGCGGGCTGCCCGCGGACAACACCCACGCCACCGGCCCGGGGTCGGAATCTGCCGGTTCCGGCGCCGCCGGCGGCGCCGGCGCGTGGTGCGCGCGATCCCCGGCCTCGTCGGTCGGCGCCTCGTCGGCGGCTTCGATGATCACGTGCGCGTTCGTCCCGCTGATCCCGAAGGAGGAGACCCCTGCCCGCCGCGGGCGACCCGTGGCCGGCCAGGGGCGGGACTCGGTCAGGAGCCGCACCGTGTCCGCGGACCAGTCGACGTGTGGCGTGGGGGTGTCGACGTGCAGGGTCGGCGGCAGCAGCCCGTGCCGCAGGGCCATGACCGTCTTCATCACGCCCGCGATTCCGGCGGCGGCCTGCGTGTGGCCGATGTTCGACTTCAACGACCCCAGCCACAGCGGCCGGTCCGCCCCGCGGTCGCGTCCGTACGTCGCCAGCAGCGCCTGCGCCTCGATGGGGTCGCCCAAGCGGGTGCCCGTTCCGTGCGCCTCCACCGTGTCCACGTCGGCTCCCGTGAGCCCGGCGTCCGCGAGGGCCGCGCGGATCACCCGCTGCTGCGCGGGGCCGTTGGGGGCGGTCAGGCCGTTCGACGCGCCGTCCTGGTTGACGGCGCTGCCCCGGACGACGGCCAGCACGCGATGCCCCAGCCGCCGCGCGTCCGAGAGCCGCTCCAGCAGGACGACGCCCACACCCTCGCCGAGCCCCGTGCCGTCGGCCCGGCCCGCGAACGCCTTGCACCGGCCGTCGGGCGAGAGCACCCGTTGCCTGCTGAACTCCAGGAGCGTCGCCGGGCTCGACATCAACGTGGCTCCGCCGGCCAGCGCGAGGTCGCACTCCCCGTTCCGCAGTGCCTGTACGGCGAAGTGCAGCGCCACCAGGGACGAGGAACAGGCCGTGTCGAGGGTGACCGCCGGGCCTTCGAGACCGAAGGTGTAGGCGACCCGCCCGGACGCGACGCTCGCCGCGCGTCCGGTCTCCAGCCTGCCCTCGTGCTCCGACAGCGCGCCGGGCAACCGCGCCGTGTAGTCCTGCCCCATCATCCCGGTGAAGACGCCGGTTCGGCTGCCACGCACCGCGGCGGGGGCCAGGCCCGCCCGCTCGAAGGTCTCCCAGGAGACCTCGAGCAGCAGCCGCTGCTGCGGATCCATCACCAGGGCCTCACGCGGACTGATCTCGAACAGCCCCGCGTCGAACGACATGATGTCCGCGAGGAATCCGCCCTCCCGCGCATAGCAGGTGCCCACCTGCTCGGGGTCGGGATGGTAGAGCCCCTCGACGTCCCAGCCCCGGTCCACGGGGAGCGCACCGACCCCGTCCCGCCCCGAGGCCACCAGGCGCCACAGCTCCTCGGGCGAGGCGACGCCGCCGGGGAAACGGCAGGCCATCGACACCAGCGCGACGGGCTCCCGGTGCTCGGCCCGGGCGAGCCGCAGGTGCTCGCGGGTGCGCTCCAACTCGGCGGAGACACGCTTGAGATAGTCCAGCATCTTGGCGTCGTGGATGTCGTGGGTCATGTCGAACGTGCCGCCCTTCCCGCGAAAGATGTGGAGACGCGCGCCCGCCGAGGACGGCGCGGACGGCGGGCCCGTGAACCCGTCCCCGGTGACGCCCGCCTCCGCCTCAGGGGCGCACCGCCTGGCCGGGCGGCGTCAAGCGCCGGTCGGGGCGCCGAAGCGCAACGGCAGCAGATCCGGCCCGGACACCCCGGTCGAGGGCCGCCAGGTGATCGGTCCGGCGACCTCGGGCGGCCCGAGACGGGCGGCCAGGGCTTCGAGGGCCTCGGCGAGTTCGACGCGCGCCAGCGCCGCGCCCAGGCAGTAGTGCGCGCCGCCGCCGAACGCCAGCGGGGAGGCCTCCCGCCGCACCGTGATGTCGAACGCGTCGCCGCCCTCGAACACCAGGGGATCGCGCTGCGCCGAGTGCGCGCACAACCACACCGGGGTTCCCTTCGATATCGGGTAGCCGTTGACGGAGAAGTCCTCGGCCGCGGACTTGGTGGCCACCACCGTCGTCGTGGGGCACCAGCGCAGCACCTCCTCCACCGCCTGGGTGACCAGGTCCGGCTGCTCTCGCAGCAGCGGCCACTGCTCGGGGTGCGCGGCGAACGCCACCATGGCGTGGCCGAGTTGGTGACTGGTGGTCTGGTACCCGGCGACCAGCAGGGTCGCGATCAGGGTGCGCAGTTCACGGTCGTCGAGAGCGCCGTCCTCCTGCTTGGCGCGCAGGATGTCGGAGAACAGGTCGTCGCCGGGCTTCGCCTTGCGCTCGCGGATCACCGTGTCGAAGTAGTCGTACATCCCCGCCAGGCCCTCCTCGACCTCGGCGACCCTGCTCTGGTCGGGGCCGAGCGCGAGGACCAGGTTGGTGTTCCGGCACCAGCGGCCGACGGTGTCGTAGTCCGCGGGAGGGAAGCCGAGCAGTTCGCACACCACGGCCGCGGGCAGCGGGTCGGCGAACGCGTCGACGAAGTCGCGTTCGCCCCCGGCGGCCAGTTCGTCGGCAAGGCGCTCCGCGGTGGCACGTATGAACGGTTGCAGCGCGGCGACGCGGCGTGCCGTGAACGCGTGGGTGACCAGACCGCGCAGGCGGCGGTGATCGGGGCCCTCCAGGCTCTGCATGAAGTCGCGCATGAAATCGCGCACCAGCCCCTCGCCGGGCCCGACCAGGTCCACGACGTCTCGGAAACCCGAGACCAGGCGCGCGTCGCGGGAGAGGCTGTGCGCCTCGGCGTAGCGCAACACGAGTAGTCCCAGCGGGGTTTCGGCGACCCAGGATCGTTCCCTGGCCTCGGCCACCTCGGGAGAGTCCCACACGAAATCCGGCACGGTGATGTCCAGGAACGGCACAACCTGCCGCAATGCTCCAGACCCTTCGACGGTCGACATATCCCTGTCCTTCTCTCGGGGAAAGGCGGGTGCGCAGCCAGCAGCGCATTCTGTTCGGTGCGTCTTGGTGCGGTCTTGGGGTCGACTTGAACGGCTCGCCCGGTCGCGGCTCCCGCGGGAGGAGGCGGCCGTCGTCGGGTCAGCCCGCACGCGGCTCCCCGCTCCGCCGGCCCGATGCCGTCAGCAGGGTGTGCGCGCGCAGCAACACACTCGCCTTGAGCAGCACTTCGTCGAACTCGTCGGCGGGGTCCGAGTCGAGCACGATCGCGCCGCCGGCGCCGATCACCGTGTCCGTGGCCGAGGTCACGGCGGTGCGGATCACAATGTTGAGGTCCGCGCCGCCGCAGAGCCCGAAGTAGCCGATGGTGCCCGAGTAGACGCCGCGCGCCTCCTGCTCCAGGCGGTCGATGATGGCCATCGTCCGCAGCTTGGGGGCGCCGGTCATCGACCCGCCGGGAAAGCAGGCGCGGACGCAGGACACCGGATCCACCTCGCGCCGAAGCCGGCCGCGGACCGTCGTGACGAGTTGATGCACCGTCGCGTACGACTCGGTCACCATGTACGCGGGCACGTCGACCGAGCCCACCTCGCACACCCGGCCCAAGTCGTTGCGGAGCAGGTCGACGATCATGAGGTTCTCGGCGCGGGTCTTCGCCGACGCCGTCAGGGACAGGCGTAGTGCCTCGTCGCTGACCGGGTCGGCGCCGCGTGGCGCCGTTCCCTTGATCGGCTTGCTTTCGACGATTCCGTCCCGGTCGATCCGCAGGAATCGTTCCGGGGACGAACAGACGACGGCGACCGCGCCGAGCCGAAGGAAGGCGCTGTAGGGCGCCGGATTGAGGCGCCTGAGCAGCAGGTGATAGCCCAAGGGGTCGGGCAGGGCGGGTAGTCGCATCCGGTTGGTCAGGCAGATCTCGTAGCTCTCTCCGCTGCGCAGTTCCGCGAGGCAGTCCTCGATGTCGCGCACGTAGTCGGCCCGGACGCGGGCGAGGACCGGCTCCTCGGCCTCCTGTTCGACCGCCGGGTCGGGCGCCGCGGCCGGCGAGCCGATCGGCCGGGCGGGCGCGGGGTCCGGCAGCGAGCGGGCGCGCAGCGCCGTGCGCGCCACCCAGGCACGGGCGTTCTCGGCCTCGCCCGGGTCCGGACCGCTCAGGGCCAGGACGTAGGTCCGCTCCTGCTGATGGTCCACCGCGACCAGACGATCGGCGAACATCCACACCGCGTCCGGGGTCTGTGCCCGGTGGATGTTCGGGCTCCCGCACTCGGCCTTGAGTTCATAGCCGAAGTAGCCGACGTATCCGCCGTTGAGGTCGAAGGGAAGGTCCGCCGCGGGCAGTTCGCGGGTACGGAGCCGGTCCCGGAGCACCTCGAAGACGGTGCCCTTCTCCTCCCGTACGCCCCCGGCGTCGTGGACCGTCACCGCGTTCTCCCCGGTTCGGTACGTCAGTGTCTCGGCACGGGGACCGGAGTCGTCGCCGAGGAAGGAGAACCTGGCCCCGCCGACGCCGGGGGCGCTGCTGTCGAGCCAGAAGGCGTACTCGCTTTCCGCGAACAACGTGGTGAACAGGGCCGCGGTGTCCACCTCCCGGTCGACGATCTCGACGGCCAGCTCGAATTGCGGCGCCGGGGCACTGTCCGACGACGGGGCCCAGCGCGCGTACTCGGGCGGTGGGGAGGCGTAGTGCCCGCCTATCGACTCGGCGAAGTTCCACAGGAGTTGCTCGCCGAACTCGCTCGCGACGGACTCCGGGTGGAACTGCAGGCCCCATCGGGGCAGGCTCTCGTGCCTGAGTGCCATGACGGTCTCGTCCTCCGCCCAGGCGGTGGCCCGGAGGCCGCTCGGCAGGGGCTCGACCACCCGCAGCGAGTGGTAGCGCACCGCCGTGAAGTCCTGGGGAATGCCGTCGAACAGGTCTTCCTCGCGGTGCCGGACCCGCGTGAGGTGGCCGTGCCGGGGCGCTCCCGGCACCACCCGCCCGCCGTAGTGGTGGGCGATCGCCTGGTGCCCCAGGCACACCCCCAGTACCGGCACGTCCGGCCAGCGGTCCAGCAGGTCCCGGCAGAACCCGAGGTCGCTCGGGCGCTGGGGTCGGCCCGGACCGGGTGAGATCACCACGCAGTCGAACGCCCCCGGATCCTGCACCGCCCAGGCCCGGTCGTCGTTGACCAGGACGGTCGGCTCCTTGCCGTACACCCGGGCGAGGAGCTGGAACAGGTTGTAGGTGTAGGAGTCGTAGTTGTCGATCAGCAACGCACGCATCGAGCGGTTCCTTGTCGGGTTCGAGCGGGACCGGATCGTTCCGATTCGGCGTGCCGAAGCGGGCCTACTCGTCGAGCAGGTTGTCGAGGTAGTCGAAGACCTCCTCCCGCGAGGCCGAGCGCAGCCGATCCGGGTCCTCGCCGCTCCCGTGCGCAGCAGGGGGGAGCGCGTGGTCGGCGGGCGGCCCGACCGTCGTCGTCGACGACGGAGCATGCGGCAGCAGCAGGCCGCGCAGGTGTCGGCCGAGGGCGACCGGTGTGGGGTAGTCGAAGACCAGCGTGGGCGACAGCCGTAGGCCGGTGGCGCCGCCGAGGCGGTTGCGCAGTTGCAGGGCGCGCAGGGAGTCGAATCCGATGTCCGCGAAGGAGCGCCGCTCGCCGACGGCCCGGGGGTCGTCGTACGCCAGCACGGCCGCGACGTGGGTGCGCACCAGGGTCAGCAGGAGATCGTCCTGTTCGTCCTCCGGGAGGCCGGCGAGCCGGGTGGCCAGCTGCTCCCCGCCCGGCTCGTCCCCCGTGTCGACCGCGCCGACCGCGGTCCGGCGGACCGGGGTACTGGCGAGTCCGCGCAGCAGGCGCGGCACGTCGTCGCCGTCGCGCAGGCCCGCGGTGTCCAGCCGCAGCGGGAAGACCACGGGTTCATCGGCGGCGCAGCCGAGGTCGAACAGGGCGAGCCCCTGGGCGTCGGAGAGCGCCCTGACGCCCGAGCGGGCGATCCGCCGTACGTCCGCCTCCGCCATCGCCTCCGTCAGCCCCGATCGTGCCTGCCACAGTCCCCAGCCCAGCGACACGCCGTGCAGACCCGCGGCCCGGCGCTGCGCCATCAAGGCGTCCACGAAGGCGTTGGCCGCCGCGTAGCCGGCCTGTCCCGCGGGTCCCAGGACGCTCGACACCGACGAGAACGCGACGAACGCCACGTCCGAGCCGGCCGTCGCCTCGTGCAGATGCCAGGCACCGTCCGCCTTGGGGCGCAGCACCCGGTCGAGGCGTTCGGGGGTCTGTGCCGCCAGGATGCCGTCGTCCAGGACGCCGGCCATGTGCACCACGCCGGTCAGCGCGTACTCGGTCGGGATCGACGCCAGGACGTCCTCCAGCGCGCGACGATCCCCGACATCGCCCGCCACCACCCGGATGTCGGCGCCCTCGGCGCTCAGTTCCTTCACGAACTCGGCTGCGCCCGGGCCCGATTCGCCCGACCGGGACACCACGACGACCCGTCGGACGCCGTGCGTGACCACCAGGTGCCGCACCACCAACCGGCCCAGTGTGCCGAGGCCGCCGGTCACCAGGACCGTCCCGTCCGTGCGCCAGGTCGCACCCCGGGCCGCCGACGCCGCCGCCACTCGCACCAGGCTCGGGATCAGCAGGACTCCGTCGCGCACCGCCACCTGGGGCGCGTCCGAGGCCACCGCGTCGACGAGTGCGGATCGGGACGCGTCGCGGTCGTCGAGGTCCACCAGTCGAATGCGGTCCGGGTACTCCGACTGCGCCGAGGCCGCCAGGGCCCAGGCCGTGGCGAGGGCGGGGTCGGGTGGCGAGCCCGGACCCGCGGCGACCGCGCCGCGCGTGAGCAGGACCACACGTGTGTGGGCCAGGCGTTCGTCGGCCGGCCACTCCTGCAGTGCGGCCAGCACGGAGTGCGCGCTGCGATGCGCGGCGGTGGCCGGGTCGACGGCCGGGGATCCCGCGGCCGGCGTGAGCCCGAGGTGCCCCGACGGCTGGGCGAGGACGAGGACCTCGGGTGCGCTGCCGCCGGTGTCCAGGTACGCCCGCAGCGCCGCCGGATCCCGGTGGTGGGCGCACACGATGCCCCGGGCCGTCAACGGGCCGTTCGTCTCGGCGGCTCCGTCCCCGATCCACGCCCAGTGCACCGGCGCCGGGTCACGGCGCGCGCGTTGCCGCTCGGGCCGCCACTGCGGGCGCAGCAGTGCGGCGTCGGCCACGGCCGCGGCCCGACGCAGGGACTGCACGGCCACCGGGCGCATGCCCAGGGCCTCCACCGTCAGCACCGGGTGCCCGGCCGGGTCCGTGGCGGTGACCGACAGGGTGCCGGGTCCGGTGGCTCGGATGCGGGCGCGCAACGCGGTGGCGCCCGTGGCGTGCAGGGTCACCCCGCTCCAGGAGAACGGCAGTCGGATCACGGCCGCGTCGGAGGGGACGGCGGACGCGGACACGAACGCCGGGGCGTGCAGGGCCGCGTCGAACAGCGCGGGGTGCAGCCCGTAGCGATCGGCGCCGCCGGCGCTCTCGGGGAGTTCGACGTCCGCGTACAGATCCTCGTCCAGGCGCCGGCAGCGCTCCAGACCCTGGAACGCGGCGCCGAAGTCGAGTCCGATCCCGGCCAACTCGCGGTAGCAGTGCTCGAGTTCGATCTCCTGCGCGCCGTCCGGCGGCCACTGCCGCAGGGGCTTTGCAACACGGCCGTCGCCGCGCGCCAAGGTGCCTTCGGCGATCCGGGTCCAGGGCGCGTCGGCGGCATCGCCGTCCCGGGAGTACACGGTGATCCCCCGTCGCGCGCGATCGTCCGGTCCGCCCACGGTCACCTGGAGACGGACGGTGCCCTGCTCGGGCAGGATCAACGGGGCCTGGAGGACCAGTTCTTCGAGCACGTCGCAGCCCGCGTGCGCACCGGCTTGGAGAGCCACCTCCAGCAGTGCCGTGCCCGGTACGACGAGGATGTCGGCGACGGCGTGATCGGCGAGCCAGGGATGGGTCCTGGTGGACAGGCTCCCGGTGAAGAGCATGCCGCCGGTCCCGTCCGCCAGCGCGACCGCGGCCCCCAGCAGGGGGTGGTCGACGCCGTCCAGACCGGCCGTCGTCACGTCCGCCTCCGGTGCCGCCGCCTCCTCCAGCCAGTAGCGGGTGCGTTGGAAGGCGTAGGTGGGTACGTCCGTCAGACGGGCGTCGACATCGCGGAACGCCTCCGCCCAGTGCACGGCCACGCCGTGGACGTGGGCCTCGGCGACCGCGGTCAGCATCCGTGCCGGGCCGCCCTCGCCGCGTCGCAGCGAGTCGACGGTCAGGACGTCACCGGCTCGCTCGGCGCCTGCGGCGTCGGCCGCCTCCTGGACGGCGGCGGTGAGGATCGGGTGCGGGCTCATCTCGATGTAGGTCGTGTGGCCGTCGGCGAGCAGCCGGTCCACCGTGCGGTGGAACTGTACGGTCTCGCGGAGGTTGCGCACCCAGTACGAGACGTCCAGGGCCGTCGTGTCGATCGGCTCGCCGAGGACCGTCGAGTAGAACGGCACGGTCGCGGGTCGCGGGTGCACGCCGGACATCTCCGCCAGGAGGGTCGCCCGGATCTGGTCGATCGATGCCGAGTGGGACGCGTAGTCCACCGGGATCCGCCGTGCCCGTAGACCCTGCGCCTCGAATGCCTCCATGGCCTCGCGCAGGGCCACGGGTTCGCCGGAGACGACCACCGACCGCGGTCCGTTGACCGCCGCGACGGACACGGCACCGTCCCAGGGCGCAAGGCAGCGGCGCACCTGCTCGACGGGGGCGACGACCGAGACCATCCCGCCTGTGCCGGCCAGGACTCGCAGGGCGCGGCTGCGCAGGGCCACGATGCGGGCCGCTTCCTCCAGGGAGAGTGCGCCCGCGACGTGGGCCGCGGCGATCTCGCCCTGCGAGTGCCCGACGACTGCGGCCGGTTCCACGCCGAAGGATCGCCACACTGCCGCGAGGGAGACCATCACCGCGAACAGCGCGGGCTGCACGACGTCGACCCGGTCCAGGATCGACGGGTCGGCTTCACCGCGCAGCACCTTCGTCGGCGACCAGTCGACGTGTGGGGCGATGCAGTCGGCGCAGGCGTCGATCGATTCCCGGAACACGGGTGAGCTGCGAATCAGTTCGGTGGCCATGCCCGGCCACTGCGAGCCCTGCCCGGGGAAGACGAACGTGACCCGGTCCCGTGCCGTGGCCGTCCCCAGGGCCGCGTTCGGGCCCTGGTCGCCGTCGGCGAGCGTTGCCAGGCCGGCGATCGCCGCGGTCCGGTCCGGGGCCACCACGACGGCACGGTCGGCCAGGGCGGCCCGGGAACTCAGCAGCGAGTAGGCCAGATCCGGGTCCGGCGCCTGCGGGTCCGACGTCAAGAAGTCCGCCACCCGCAATGCCTGGGCCCGTAGGCCCGCCCGCCCGGCCCCTGAGATCATCCACGGCAGCGGGCGGCCTGCGATCTCCGCGGTACCGGTGGGCTCCCCCGCGGTCGGGGCAGCCGGTGCCGCACGAGGCCGGTCGGGTTCCGGGGGCGCCTGCTCCAGGATGATGTGGGCGTTCGTGCCACCGACGCCGAACGAGGAGACCGCCGTCCGGCGCGGCCGGTCGATCCGCGGCCACGGCCTCGCTTCACGCAGGAGCCGTACCGCCCCGGAGGACCAGTCCACGTGCGGCGTCGGTTCGGCGATGTGCAGGCTGCGCGGCAGTTCGGCGTGGCGCATCGCCATCACCATCTTGATCACGCCCGCCACCCCGGCCGCGGCCTGGGTGTGCCCGATGTTGGACTTCAGCGAGCCCAGCCACAGCGGCCGGTCGCTCGGCCGGTCCTGTCCGTAGGTGGCCAGGAGTGCCTGCGCCTCGATCGGGTCGCCCAACTGGGTTCCGGCGCCGTGGGCATCCACGCAGTCCACATCCGCCGTGGTCAAGCCCGCGTGGACCAGTGCCTGGCGGATCACCCGCTGCTGGGCCGGGCCGTTGGGCGCCGTCAGCCCGTTCGACGCGCCGTCCTGGTTCACCGCCGATCCGCGCACGACGGCGAGAATGTGGTGCCCGTTGCGCCGCGCGTCACACAGCCGTTCCAGGAGCAGGACGCCCACCCCCTCGGACCAACTGCTGCCGGTCGCGTCGGCCGAGAAGGACCTGCACCGCCCGTCGGGTGCCAGCCCGCGCTGTCGACTGAACTCGACGTAGCCCCAGGGCGTGGCCATCACGGTGACGCCTCCGGCCACCGCGAGCGTGCACTCGCCCCTGCGCAGGGACTGGGCGGCGAGATGCACGGCCACCAGGGAGGAGGAGCAGGCGGTGTCCACGGTGACCGCCGGCCCCTCCAGGCCGAGGCTGTAGGCGAGGCGCCCGGAGGCGACGCTGGGCATGCTGCCCACGACCCGGTAGCCCTCCGCACTCGGCGGAACGCGCCGGATGCGGGCGCCGTACTCGCTGTACATGATGCCGACGAACACGCCGGTCCGGCTGCCGCGCAGCGAGGTCGGGTCGATCCGGGCCCGTTCGACCGCCTCCCACGACGTCTCCAGGAACAACCGGTGCTGCGGGTCGACCGTGACCGCCTCACCGGGGCTGATCGCGAAGAACCCGGCGTCGAAGTCCGGTGCGTCGTAAAGGAATCCGGCGTGTCGGGTGCACGTCGTGCCCACGTGGTCGGGGTCCGGGTCGTACTCGACGCTCCAGCCCCGGTCGGTGGGGAACGCGGAGATCGCGTCGGTCTGCGAACTCACCAGGTCCCACAAGTCCTCCGGCGACGACACGTTGCCGGGCAACCGGCAACTCATGCCCACGATCGCGATCGGCTCCTCCATCGTTGCCTGTCGCTCGGCGGGCGTGCCGGTCCCCGGCTCCGATTCGAGGGCGGGCCGCTCGCCGAGCAGCAGGGCGCACAGGTGTCCGGCGAGGGCCTCGGGAGTCGGATAGTCGAAGAGGGCGGTGCTGGACAGGGCGTTGCCGGTAACCTCGCTCAGCCGTTCCCGCAGACGTGCCGCCGCCCGCCCCCGCACCCCCTGGACGCCGAACGCCCGGCCGGGATCGAGCGGCACCCGGTCGTCCCGGTCCAGAACGGCCAAGGCCTGCGTCCGGATCAGATCGAGCAGCAGCCGGCGCCGCTCCACCTCCCCTGCGTCCGCGAGGCGCTGTCGCAACGGCCGGTCGTATCCCTCGTTCCGGTCCATCCTTGTGTCCTTTCTGCCTGGGTACGACGGCCGGGAACGGGTGCGGGCGCTAGGGGAGGTCCGTGCGCCGTTCGAGCCCGGCGACGTCGTCGCCGGCGTCGCGCGGGGCGTGGGCACGAAGAGGGAGAGAGCCCGTCGCGGTCGTCGTGCGCGACCCCGGAGTCGGCGGCCGACCCTCGCGCGCCGGGTCGGGTTCCGGGTCGAGACTGCGCAGCATGCGGTTCGTGCGCTCCACGAGCGCCCCGAACGCGTCCGGGGTGATCGCTTGCTCGCCGTCGCACAGCGCGGAGTGGCCGGCCCGGTCCACGTCGACCATCACCCCGTCGGCTCCGGCGGCGGCAGCGGCGGCGGCCAGCGGGGCCACCAGGTCACTGCGCCCGCAGGCGTGGCTGGGGTCGACGATCACCGGCAGGTGACTGAGCCGCTTCGCCAGCGGCACGGCGCTGATGTCCAGGGTGAAGCGAGTCGTGTTGCCGTGGGTACGGACGCCGCGTTCACACAACAGCACGTTGCCGTTGCCCGCCGCCAGCAGGTATTCGGCGCCGTGGAGCCACTCCGGGACCGTGCAGCCGAAGCCCCGCTTCAGCAGCACCGGGCGGCCGGTCAACGCCACCTCGTGGAGCAGCGCGAAGTTCTGTGCGTTGCGTGCGCCGATCTGCAGTACCTGGGCCACCTCGGCGACGGCCTCGACGTGCGCGACGTCGACGACCTCCGTGACGACGCCCAGTCCGGTCTCGGCGGACGCCTCCCGCAGCAGGTCCAGGCCGGCCTTGCCGAGTCCTTGGAAGGCGTACGGAGAGGTACGGGGCTTGAACGCGCCGCCCCGCAGCAGGTGTGCTCCTCGGTCCCGCACCTCCCGTGCCACGCCGAGGAGTTGCGCTGCGCTCTCCACGGCGCAGGGCCCGGCGATCCAGGTGAAGCGTCCGCCGCCCACGACACAGTCGTCGGACACCCGCACCGCGGTCGGCTCGCCCGTGGCCGCGAGACTGCCCAGGGCCGGTGCGTCGACGCTGTCGACGACCCATTCGAGCGCGGGGGTGGCCTGCAACAAGGCCACGAACTCCGCGCCCTTCGGCGATGTCGCCTCGAGGTCCGGGAAGGTGACGAGGGTGTGTCGCCCGACCAGGCACTGAAGCGACCGGTATCCGCGCTGATGCCACGCGCAGGTCAGCCGGCTCCGGTCCTCGATCGGCACGTCGGATCGGAATCGAGCAACGATCATCGGTCACCCTTCAGCGTCGGTGGCGGAGGCCGGCGGACACCGGCGGACTCCGGGGGGCTCATCCGCGCACGCCCACGCCGGGCGACCACTCGGGTCTCTCGGGGAAGTCGAAGTCCACCGCGTGGGTCAACTCCAGTCGTTCGATCATTCGTTGCGCCCCGGAGAAGTCCCGCACGAGACGCCGGCCGGCGGGCGTGGCCCGCAGGTCGCCGATGATCTCGTCGGCGCCCTCGACGCCCGCGGTGACCAGTTCGAGCCGCAGCGTGGAGAGGTCCTGCTCGGCGAACGCCTCCAGGGCGAGCGGCAGACAGCGCACCAGGGCGCGGCGGCGGTCGGCGTCCATCCTGGCGTGCAGTTCCCGGACGACCTCGATGACGACGGAGCCGTGCGCCGTCTCGTCCCGCAGGTGCAGGGTGGTGATCAGGGAGTGCATGGGCTGGATCGAGTCGTCCCTGGCCAACAGCGCCAGGAGGGAGTTGATGCAGGTCTCGGCCACCGCTCCCCAGACCAGGACGGCGACGTCGCGCTCCCACGCCTCCGGCATCGTCGCCAGCACCTGGCGCAACCGCCGATACGTGACCAGGGCGGGCTGCTCGGGTCGGCTGCGCACGCCGCGCAACTCCCGGGTCCGAGCGACGGCGAGCATGTGCATGTACGTGTGGAAACTCTCGTCGACGATGGCCTGTTGCACTCCCTGCCGCACCAGCGGCTGATCGCTCCCGGGGAATACGCCACGCATGACGAGGTCGAAGGCGGGCTCCGCGATGAGGTGCTCGGTGGCGATGACCCGTTCGTTGTAACCGATCCACAGGCCCGTCAGAACCTGTCTGCGCTGTTCACCGGTGGCCGCGAGGAACCGGGGGTGCTGCGCGAACGGCACCATCCGCAGCGGATAGTCCGGCACCCGGGGGTCGTACGTCGCAGGCCCGCCGAGCACACCGGAACTCGTCGCCACCGCGGCACGCCGCGGCCACGCTTCCACGAGGCGGCGCAGCGTCGCACTGCCGATACCGTCCTCCTCGACCCACCCTCCGGATGCCCAGGTGGTCACCGCGCCCGACTCCTCGCGCATTCGCCTCTCCCCGTCTCGTGGTCCACGGCGACGCTGCATCCTCACCGGCCGGACTTGGGGGTTTCTTGAACGCGACTTGGGCGGGTCCGAGGGAGTCTTCTGGATTCGGACCGGGGATGCCACGATGGGCGCGAAGCCGCGGTGGCGCGGACGCCGTGGGCGAGCACCGTCGTCGCGCCGGCCCGCTGCGTCGGCTTCCTGGCCTCCTTCGCCGTCGCATGCCGTCGGCCGCGCCGTTCGTGTTCTTCGTGCCTTCGCGCCCGTCCCGTTCCCGGGAACCCCGCCGTGAGACCCCATCGTGAGGACGCATCATGCTCGTTCCGCTCACCCTGGCCGACTTTCTGGACCGCGCCGAGACGGCCGCGGCCGATCGCACCGCGCTCGTGGACGAGCCGGACCAGCCGTCCGGCCCGGTGCCCACAACCACCTACGGTGAAGTACTGCGACGCGTTCGGGCCTGGCAGGCGGGTCTGGACGCCCTGGGTGTCGGCGTCGGCGAGCGGGTCGCCGTCGTCAGCCCCAACTCCTCCCGGCTCCTGGAACTGCTCTACGCGGTCTCGGCGAGCGGCCGGATCTGCGTTCCGGTGAACTACCGCCTCACGCCCCAGGAGATCGCGTACATCCTGCGGCAGTGCGATGCCTCGGTCGTCTTCGTGGATCCGGAGGTCGAGGCCGTGCTCGGCTCGGTGGAGGGGCCGAAGCGGTTCCTACTCGGTGAGCAGACCGACACCCAGATCATGCGGTACGACATCGCCCCCCGTCCCTGGTCGTGTCCCGACGAGAACGCCGTCGCGACCCTCAACTACACCTCGGGAACGTCCGCCCGCCCCAAGGGCGTTGCCCTGACCCACCGCAACATCTGGCTCAATGCGACGACGTTCGGCCTGCACGCCCGGATCTGGGAGCAGGACGTCTATCTGCATACGCTGCCGACGTTCCACTGCAACGGTTGGGGCGTGCCGTTCCTGCTCGCCGGACTCGGAGCCAAGCAGGTGCTGTTGCGCCGGATCGACGGCACGGAGATCCTACGGCGCGTCCACGAACACGGTGTTACCCTCGCGTTCGGCGCTCCGGCCGTGTGGGACGCGGTACTTCGGGCGGCACAGTCGTGGCCCGGCGAGATCCCCGGGCACGGCAGCGTGCGTGTGGTGTGCGCGGGCGCGCCCGTGAGCGAGCGGTTCGTCTGCCGGGTGGAGGACGAACTGGGCTGGACGTTCCACCAGGTGTACGGCCTGACGGAGACGACGCTGCTCACCTTCAACCGGCGTCCGCCGGGGGCGTCGTCGGGCAGCGGAGGTCTGGCCCGGGCGGGGGCGCCCGCCCTGGGCGTGCGGTTGCGCACCGGCGCGCGCGGTGAGGTCCTCGCACGCTCCAACATGGTGCTCGACGGATACTGGCGGGATGCCGAGGCCGACGCGGCGTCCCTCGACGAGGGTTGGTTCCGCACCGGTGATGCGGGCTCCTTCGACGACGACGGACACCTCGTCCTGTTCGACCGGTTGAAGGACGTCATCGTCACCGGTGGTGAAAGCGTGGCCTCGGTGGAGGTCGAGGCGTGCCTGCTGAGCCATCCGTCGATTGCCGAGGCGGCCGTCATCGGCGTGCCGGACGAGCGATGGGGCGAGACCGTCAAGGCGGTGGTGGTGCCCGTGGACGGGGTCCTGCCCACCGCCGCGGAGCTCATCTCGCACTGCAAGGAGCGGTTGGCCCGATACAAGGCACCGACGTCCGTGGACTTCACGGATGCCCTGCCGCGGACCAGCAATGGCAAGGTTCGAAAGGGCGTGTTGCGCGAGCCCTATTGGTCGGGCCGGGACCGGCGCATCAATTGACGCCGGCCGGTCCCGCCCCCGCCGAGTCGCGGTCAGTACTTCAGACACGTCCGTCCGACGGACTCGGCACGAATGATCCGGGTGAACAACAACCGGAGTTCCCGTCCCGGGTCCACGCCCAGTTCCTGGGCCAGCGCCCTACGGATGCGGTGGTAGACCCGTACCGCCTCCGCCTCCCGACCCACCTCGCACAGCGCGACCATCAGCAGCCAGCCCAGCCGTTCCCGTTGGGGGTACTTCGCGCTCAGGGCGGCCAGTTCGGCCACGGCGTTGACGTTGTCCCGCCCCCAGCACAGCTCGGCCTCCCACAGGGCCTCCCAGGTCAGGAAGCGCAGTTCCTCCAGACGCGCCGCCTCACGCACGGCCGGTTCGTAGTCGCCGAGTTCCGCGTAGGGCGCGCCGCGCCACAGGGACAGGGATGCCTCGAGCGCCGAACTGGCCTCTTCGAAACGGCCCTCGCGCAGGAGCCGGCGCCCGTGGCGCAGTAGGTACTCGAACCGGCAGGCGTCCACCCGCTCCCCCTCGACCGCGAGAAGATATCCGTGTGGCTCCCTCCGCAGGATCCGGTTGCGTCCCCGCGGAGGGCAGTGCGGTTCGAGTTGGCGGCGCAGATTGGAGACGTAACTATGCAGGCCCGCCGCCACGTTGCCGGGAGGCCCCGTCGGCCAGACGACCTCGGTGAGCCGCTCGGCACCCACCACCTGGTTCGGCGCCAGCAACAGCGCGGACAGCACGGCACGTTGCCGCGCCGGTCCCAACAACAACGGGCCTGCGGTCGACGACACCGCCAGCGGCCCGAGGATGTTGAACACGAGTTCATCGGACAATTGCGTCATAGCCTTCGCAGACATCACACTCCCACCTGGCAACACTGGATTCAATGGCCACCCGTCCCCCCTGACCGCCGGTCGGAACGACCGCTTCCGCCGAGCCCCGAGTCGACCGAGTCGCCCCCTGACTTTCGTTGTGCCGCATGAAGAAGGAACCGGGAGGCATTCGCCACCGGGAAATGCCACCCGCACGCCGTGTACTCGTCGAGGCGGAAGGGCGAACCTTCGCACCGTCGACATGTCTCGATCGCCGGGAGCGCCCGCTCCGGCCGCCGCGAGTGGATGATCGCCCTGTTCCGGATCCGCCGCTCGACGGACATGCCCGAACACCGTGATTCGTGAGGTGTTCGCGACCGAGGCACATCAGCACCGAACCCGGCACCGCATCCCCCCGGACCACCACGACGGCGACAACACATCCGAGGGATACGCCGCCACCCTCACCCTCCGCGAAATGCCACTCGGTGAACGAAAACGGGGCACGTCGGAACGGCGCCGTCACCGAATCCCGCTCCGGAGCGCCGAAATGCGAATGCCTCGACCGCTATGTCATCACCGCGCACGCACATGTCCGCGCGGCGCGAAGAGCATTGCGGCGTGATGGCGACGGGTCCGCCCGCCGGCATGGAACGCGGCGCCGCCGATCTCGCGCGGCCGGATGCTCACCGGGCCCTCGATGCTGTGCAGGGCCCGGGTCTCTCGGATGTAAACGGGGCGGCTCATCGTTGCTCCCTCACTGGCGGCGTCGGCAAGGCCGTGCGTCCACCAACCATCGCGCGGACGACGGGACTCGGTCCACGGCCGGAGGAGGGCGCCCGGGTGCACGAGGGCGACGGCTGCGCGCCGGTTGACCACCTGTGTGCGCCTGGCGCCACTCGCGATCCCGCGAGCGCCGGGCGAAACTTCGCCGGCACGGCGGGTACCTGCCGGCGTCCCGCCGGGCCTCGGGGCGAGGGTCGAGCTCCGTCGCCGGGCACCGCGACACGAGCCGGGCGAGCGCCGTCTCGTGGCAACATCCCGCCTGGTCGGCGCAATTGCCGACCGAGCACGGAGCTCCTCGAGTGTGCGCGCGGCAGGCGAACTCGAACGCGGGGAAGGCACCCCTCGGCGTCCGGTCGCGAACGGAAACGATGTTGCCCGAAAGCCGTCGCACGTGGGAACGGCCTTGCCTCCGGCGATCGGCAGGCTCGTGGACACGGCCCGAAGCCGGGCGGGCGCACTCGGCATCGGCGCGCGCCGAGCGGACGGGGATCCCATTACTCGTCACGGTGACGCGGGCCGGAATCGGGGAGCGCGAGCAGGTGGCGGCGGTGCGGCGCATCGGGTCCGTCGTTGCCTGCGGCGCGCGGCTACCGGGCCCGCCGCGCTCGAAGCCGGCCGCATCCGGCGCGAACGGCGTCTGACGCGCCCCACCGCCCACGCGCCGGCTCGAGGCCGACGATCAAGTCGACCGACCCGCGGGCCAACCCCGTGCTTCCACCGACGAGTTCGCGTCCGCCGCCCACCGCCCCGGGGCGGCACCCGGGCCCGGACGTCAACTCCCGTGGATTTCAGGCATATTCGACGCCTTCAGCGCCCGACAAGATCGAAAAGCCCCGAATTCTCCTCCGCTCGGATCAGTGCAATACTCCGCATGCTAGCCTCACTTTGCGTGATTCAAAGGAGACGTTACGTGTTTGAGCGCGTAGCCGAACTGGCGATCCGTCGGTCCCGGTTGATTCTTGTGGTCGCGGCCGTGGCCGTGACCCTCATGGCCGCCGTGGGCTTCGGCGCGTTCGCCAAGTTGCAGAGCGGGGGCGGCTTCGACGACCCGGCCTCCGAATCCACCCGTGCCGGTCGGGTCATCGACGCGAAGTTCGGCGGGGAGACGAATCTGGTCCTGCTGGTCCGCGCCCGCCAAGGCGGCATCGACGACCCGGCCGTCGCAAATGGTGGCCGGGCACTGGCGGCCGACCTCAGGAAAGAGCGGGCCCTGGACAACGTGATCTCGTACTGGGACACGGACAACCCCGCCCTCCGCTCCAAGGACGGCCGCGAGGCCATGGTGCTCGCCCACGTCAAGGGCGACGACACGGAGCAGGCGAAGAACGTCAAGGGCATCATCGCCGCCCACACCGGACCGCGCGGGAACGAACTCGTCGTCCGGGCCGGCGGGGCCACCGCCGTGGCCAAGGAAATGTCGACGCAGGGCACCGACGACCTCGTCCTGGCCGAGACCATCGCCGTGCCGCTGACCCTGGTGCTGCTCCTGATCGTCTTCGGCAGCGTGGTCGCGGCCATGCTGCCGCTGGTGATCGGCACCATCGCCGTCATGGGCACCTTCGCCGAACTCGCCCTCCTCGGCGACATCACCGACATCTCGATCTTCGCGACCAACCTGACCACGGCCCTGGGCCTGGGCCTGGGCGTCGACTACGCCTTGTTGATGATCAACCGGTTCCGGGACCGACTCGCGTCCGGCGCCGAGGTGGACGACGCCGTCCGCCACACGGTGCTCACCGCGGGCCGCACGGTCGCCTTCTCCGCCGCCACGGTCGCCGCCGCGCTCGCCGCGCTTCTCGTGTTCCCGCAGTCCTTCCTTCGTTCGTTCGCCTACGCGGGGGTCGGCGTCATCATGGTCGCGGCGATCGCCGCCCTGTTCGTGATGCCCGCCCTGCTCGCCGTCCTGGGACACCGAGTCAACAGCGGCCGCATGCCATGGGTGAAGCCCGCGCGCCCGGACGCCGCGACGTCCGTGTGGGGCCGGCTGGCAGGCGCCGTCATGCGACGTCCCGTACTCGCCGCGACGCCGATGCTCGGCGTCCTGCTGCTGGCGTCGAGTCCGCTCCTGGGCATCACGTTCGACATGGCCGACGAACGCGTGTTGCCCGAGGACGCGACCAGTCGACAGGTCGCGACCGCGCTGCGGGAGAACTTCGCCGGCAACGACGCCGCGGCTCTGCACATCGTCATCGACAAGCCTGTGGACGAAGCCCCGTTGGGTGCCTACGCGGCCCAACTCTCCGGGTACAGGGGCATCGTCCGGGTCGAGGCGTCCACGGGAACCTACACCGAAGGGAACTCCACCGCCCCGGGTCCGGGCAATGCGGCCCTGGGCCGGCCGGACGCGCAACGAATCAACGTGGTGAGCGCACTGCCGCCGAAGTCGGAAGATGCCCAGAAACTGGTCACCACGGTGAGGTCGCTCGCGGGGCCCGGCGGCACGCGTCCGTTGGTGGCCGGACCCGACGCCGAACTGGTCGACGCCAAGGACTCCATCGCCGGCCGACTCCCGTTCGCCGCCGGCCTGGTCGTCCTCACCACCTTCCTGCTCCTGTTCCTGTTCACGGGCAGCGTCGTGCAACCGCTGCGCGCGCTGGTCCTGAACATGATCAGCCTGAGCGCGACTCTGGGCGTCATGACCTGGATCTTCCAGGACGGCCACCTCACGTCCCTGCTCGGCTCCACACCACAGCCGATGGAGGTGTCGACGACCGTACTGATGTTCTGCATCGCCTTCGGCCTCTCGATGGACTACGAGGTGTTCGTCACCAGCCGGATCAAGGAACTCCACGACCAGGGCGAGGACACCGAGTCGGCCGTGGTCAACGGCCTCGGGCACACGGGACGCATCGTCAGCGCCGCCGCCGCCCTGTTGGCGGTGAGCTTCTTCGCGTTCGGGACGGCCGAGATCAGCTTCATGCAGATGTTCGGCCTGGGCACCGGGTTGGCCATCCTGATCGACGCCGTCGCGGTACGGGGCATCCTGGTCCCCGCCGCGATGCGCCTGCTCGGCCGCTCGGCCTGGTACGCACCCCGCCCACTGCGCAGGTTCCACAACCGATTCGGCCTCGGCGAAACCGGCACCGTACCCCCGCCCACGGCTTCACCGGAGCACCTGCCCGGCACCTCGAACAAAAAGAACTCGGCCGAAGTCTGACCCCGAAACGGACACTGCGGGTCCGTGCTGATGACCACAAGGTCGCTCGTCGCCGCCACCCGATACGCCGCCCGATACGCCGCCCGAACGCAACTGCGCCGCGGTTCCGGCCGTACCGCGCCAGACGTCGCTCAGTAGTACCGGCGGTGCCATCGCCCGGTGGCGAGGTCGAGTTCGGAGTACGCGGCCTCTCCCGGTGTCTCCGTCACGTAGACGCGGCCCTCGCCCTCGGCGATCGACCAGGCGGCGATGTCGTCGCGAAGCGTCTTCGGCCCCCGGGCGGTCAGTTCCACGACGCCGCCCTTCCCCGCGGCGCAGAACAACCGTCCCTCGACGAACGCCACGCCGATGGCGCCCACTCGGTCGCGTACGGCCACCGAGAAACCGCGCTGTGCGGACCCGCGAAGTATGCGGCCGCCGCGCGATCTGCCGGCGACGTACACCTCGCCGTCGGCGTCGAAGGCGATGCCCGCCAGCAGGTCGGCCGCGTCGGGGCCGTCCGGATCGGCGATCCGCGTCCACCCGGTGCCGTCGAAGTGCAGCAGGGTGCTGTTGTAGCCGGCGGCATAGACGTCGTTCGCCGCGCGCCCGCGGATGGCGCCGATCGGTGCGCCGATCCCCGGGTGGAACTGCGACCAGTCGCGGCCGTTCCAGTGGTAGAGCACGCCGCCGAAGGTGGCGATGTGTACGTCGTCGTCCGAAGTCCCCCACACGGCCGCCGGGTTCGGCCGACCACGGTTGTGCGCCTGCGCGGGCAGCGCGGTGTGACGCCAGGTCACATCGCCTTCGGGCGTGTCGAACTCCAGGTCCGGCGGCATCGTGTCCACCCAGGGAACAGGCGCGCTCGTCCAAACCAGACCGGTGCTGCTCGTCGCCCACACATGCCCCTGCGGCGAGCACCACAGCTCACGGAGCGTGTCGTTGGTCGCGAGGATGTTCTCGGCCGATTCGTCACTGCCGACGGGCCGCCGAAAGACGTACCCCGCCGCGTTGCCCGAGTCACCCGGCGCGTACGCGATCAACAGGAAATGCACCACACCGCCGCCCTCGTGAACGGCGACGATGTCCTCGACGAACTCGCGCGAAGCCTCCTCCGAGGACCCGCGCAACCCCCCACCCGAACTCCCGCCTTCCACAACGGCGGCGGCATCCCCGAGCTCGTTCATCGCAGCGCTTCCTCCGACTCGGTACGGCGGGGACGACCAGGGCGCACGTCGCCGAACCGCTCAACCCGGAGAACAGGCCATCACCAGAACCGACCCTGGAACCGCCCCACGACAGCCCATCCCCCAAACCGCAACGCCCGAGCGGCAACCCAGCACGCCCGGACGCCAACATACCTCCCGCCGCCTCAACGGGCGCCCCCGACCGCGCCCTCCCCCACGACAGCACCGGCGCCGGCGGCGTCCTCCCCTCCCCACATCTGGGTCGAACACGCCGTGCCCGACGTGGTGTTGGTGGTGCCGTTCTCTCCGCCGTTCGGATCCGGCAGCCTGCTGCGCCTGGTCGTCGACGAGCACGGTGTGGCGAGCGGGCGGTTCGTCAAGAGTGTGGCGTTCATGCCCCTGCGTGGGCAACGCGGGCCCGGACACGCGGTGTTCGAGGAGATCCGGACCGCGCACCCGACCCACACCGTCGACACCGTGGCGTGGCATCTCGCCGGGGTGTCCACGGACGGCAACTACACGCAGGCGCTCGCGCTCAGGCTCCCCGACGTCCACCGCGGCGCGAGCGCGGGCGGCGCGAAATGGTGGCTCCACGACGGCAAGGACTCCTGGGCCCTGGTCGACGACACCCCCGGCGCCGGGCACGCCCTCCAAGGCGGCCCCCGACGGCTCTGGGACGAGGCCGCCGTCATCACCTGGCAGGACGACGCCGAGATCCACGCCTACGACTTCGGCATCACCGTCGAACCCGACGCCCAATGGGCCTGGGCGGGTACACCGGACCAACGCTGGAGGATGTGAACGGACCGGCACGGCCGCAGAGCGTCCGGCCGAGAAAGGTATCGGTTCCGCGACGAGTTCCGCGTCCGGGCCGAATCCCACAGGGGAGGAGCGGCGGGCGAGGTCGATCGGTGGCCGCCGGAGCCGCGTTCGGCAGGTTCGACTCCCGGACCCACTCGCGGCGGGACCGGTGGCGGGGATGAGTCGGGAGCCGTGTCGGATACGGTTCAAGTCCGTATCCGGGACGGCGAAATCCGCCTTGTGCACCGCCTGTACCGTCTCGACCGAACGACGCCCGGTGGCGCACGAACATGGCCCGGTCGAGCCGGCGATCGAACAGGCCATGGGTCGCCGAAAGCCTCGCGGCTGGACCACCCGGGCCACGCCCCGCATGGCGGGGTGGCGGAAGCAGGTCCGGGACACGGACCCATCGTCGCTCAGGACCGCCATCGGGGGGCCTGGTCGTCCGGGGTGTCCGGATCGGCGAAGTGGAAGGGGACCGAGAGGTGGGCGGCCAGGGTGCTGCCGGCGCGCTCGGCGACCACCGCCGCCGGGTGGCGTGGGTGGTGGTCCGCGTCCTCACCGAGGTGGCGGCGGGCCGTGGACCGGTGGACGGTGGCCAGGTGGCTCTCCTCCTCGGGGTCGGCGGTGATGGCCAGTGCCCGTCGGCCCGGCGCTGTGCGAAAGAACCGCCGGACAGGGTCGGCGTCGAGCCCGAGGGCCTCGGGCCGGGCGGGTCTCCAGGCGGGTTCACCACGGCGGTTCATCCGGCTTGCGAACAGGGGTTGCACCTTCCGTAGCGGTATGTGTTCCAGTGGACTCACCCCCGCTCCGTTCAGGAAAGGCTCTGTCCATGCACGCGTCCTTCATTCCGCCCCGCCGGGTCAAGATCGGTCACGCGGCGGCCTTCGCCGGTACTACACCGCGGACGATCCGCCACTACCACGAAATCGGCCTGCTTCCGGAGCCCGAGCGCGGCGCCGACGACCGCCGCCGCTACGGCTACGACGACATGATCCGACTGCTGTGGATCCTCAAGATGGCCGACGCCGGAATCGCCTTGGACGACATCCGCAAAGCCTTCACCACCTCCACGGCCTCCGACGACACCGACAGCGAGGACGACATCGAGGCCACCCTGGAGCGGCTGGAGGAAACCCTCTCCGAACAGGAAGCCGAACTGCGTCGGCAAAGGACCGCCGTACAGCGCATGCGTACCGAGGGCAGCCGGATGGGCCTGCTCCCCGACATCGTCACCGACCGCCTCAAGAGCCTGCCCGAGAGCCTGCGCCAGTCGGACCTGGACACGTTGCTGATCACCGAGCGGATCTTCGGCCCGCTCGGAGCGGCCGTCCAGGCCACCCGCTTCATCGCCCTGGCCTCCTACCCCGACCTGCGAGCCGAATCCGACCGCCTCGACGCCACCGAGGAGGCACTTGACGACACCGTCGCCGTTGACGATCCGCGCGTGGCTCAGGTGGCCGCCCAGCGGCACGCCTTCGAAAGCGCCTTGCTGGCAGTCATCGAGGAGTCCGGGCTGGAGAAGGACGACGAGGCCCTGTTCGACGCCTGGGAAGCCATGCAGCCCGACGCCGCCGATGGGCAGGAGGAGGCCGACAACGTTGCCGGACCACGGGAGGAAGGCGGCATGAGTGTGGTCGAGGTGATCGGCAAGATGCCCTACGACTTCTCCCCGGCCCGCCTGCGCTGCATGGAACTGGCTCAGGAACTCTCCGCCCGGGACTGAACCCGGCCCCTTACGGAGCTTGGCCCTTGCAGCTGATCGGAAAATCAATGCTCAGCCGGGCGGACGGCGGCATCCGGTCCGCGTACGGACCGGGCGCCGAAACGAGTTCGGTCGAACGGCCGCGGGTTCGAGGACGACCCGGCGGCCAAGGGCCTGGATCGGCGGATGAGTTCGCGGGGTCTTGTGGGCGGGGTTGAGATGCCGCTGGGTTCCGTACGGGTCCTGAGCGACGGCGGTGATGCCGCTGTCGAACGCGGCGCGGTCCTCGCGTCCATCGCGCGCAGTTCGGCTTGCGGCGGATGCGTGTATCGATCGGCTCCGTCACCGCGTATGAAAAATCGGTTCGGTAGTGGACGCGTGCCGACTAGCGTCGGCGCATGCATTCAATCGAGTTCCGCAGGGTCCCCTACGCCCCCCAATGGTCGGTCGAGGGTGGGAGTATCGAGGTTTTGGCTTACCTGATCGACGGCGCCTCGTTCCTGGAATCGGTCCGCCGCGCGGAACTTCCCGACGCCTTGGCGGAGCAGGCGGAGCGCGCCGACGAATTCGCGCCGGACCCCGCACCGTTGCTGGCCGGGACGTACATGTACGCCCAGGGTTTCAGCCTGGAGCACCTGCTCGGCGGAAAGCCGGACATGGTCCCGCACGGCGCCGAGGAAGGCGAGACCATACTGCTCGGATGCGACTGCGGCATCTTCGACTGCTGGGCGCTGACCGCGACGATCACCGCCGGAGAAGACACCGTGACGTGGTCGAACCTGCAAAACACCTACCGCGACTGGAACTACGACTCCATCGGAACCCTCACCTTCTCCCGCCGGCAATACGAGACCTCGTGGCGCACAGCACGCTTCGGCTGATGACCACGGCTCAACCACCGGCCGCGACGGACCCGTTCACCCGGCCGGGGCCGGCATCGGAACGGACGTGCGAGTCACCCGCAAAGACCGCTCGGGTGCACGGTCCAGCGGCCCATCACTCCGTCCCCTGCTCCCGTGGTCGGCAGGCGCCCGTCCGGAGAGAACGCCACCGCCCGCACCGTGCCGGTGTGACCGGAGAGACCCTCTCCGACCGCTCGCCGAGTTGGGAATCCCCGTCGTCCACCGCCTCGAACTCACCGCAGCCGCGTGCATGGGCCCGACAGCACGGCCGCGAGAGGTCGTCGTGGAGAGAACCTACCCGTCAAGGGCCCTGCTGATCGGCCTCGCGCCTCCTGGTTGGCGTCAGGTCGATCCCCTGCCCACGCTGCTCGAACGTCGCCTGAGTGAACACCAAACGGACCGGGTGACGCGCGGCCCGGATGTCGTGGCCGGCCACCGGCGCGGCCCGGCCGCGCGCTACGGCCCATATGTCCAACCACATCGCCCCGCTCAACGGCCGCGAGGTGACGGCGACCAGCCCGATGCCGCACGGCCGTGCGGCAGCCTTGCTCGGGGTGGCGTCCCGATCAGTCCGCCGCGGCCACCGCCGGAGCCGGAACTCTTCCCTTCGGCGTTACGAGCCATGAAACGGTGCCCGCTCGATGCGATTCCCTGCTTGCGCGGGGCCGCCGTGGGGGTGGGCCGGGGCGGCCCCACTGATCAGGCCGTGGTGGACGGAGGACGGGCGAGGTAGGCGGTCTTGGCCTCGGCGGAGAACCCGCATGCCCGGTAGAACGCATGGATGTCCGGGTCACGGGAGCCGGTCAGCAGCATCGCCTTGTAGCAGCCCGCGTCCCAGGCGGCCTGGAGCGTGGCATCCATGATCCGCCGGCCGAGACCGGTGCCGCGCAGTTCCGCGTCGACCACGACGTTCTCGATGACGGCGTACGGCGAGGCCGAGCGGGTGAGGTTCGGAATGACATTGAGGTAGGTGGTCGCGACGACCTCGCCCGTGCTCTCCAGGACGAACAGGTGCAGACCGGGCGAGCGCAGGATCCCGGCGAACACAGCCACGCCCACGCCGTCGCGTATCGACGGGTCCTCGGGGTGCAACTGCCGGTACAGACGCAGGATGGCATCGAAATCGCCGGGCCCTGCCTCGCGGAACACGATCATGCCGCCAGGCTACGCGAACGGCCCACCCGGATCGCCGTCAGTGTGCGACGGCGCCACGTCCGGCGCGAGCAGGCGTTCGTCCTCCGCGGCACGTTGCGAGGCCCGTAGGGCGGAACGTTCGTCGTCCGCTTCGTGCTCACATCACATCGAACGACCGTCACGTTCGCGGAAGGGGCGCCTCCACCGAATGGGGCGGGGGTCGTTGGCCGGCAAGGTCGGTGATGCACACCGTGGCTCTCACTGTTCGCGCAGGTAGGTGAGGACCGCCAGTACTCGGCGGTGTCCCGCGTCGTCGGCGAGCAGGCCGAGTTTGTTGAAGATGCTTCGGATGTGCTTGTGGATCGCGGCCTCGGTGACGTGCAGTTCGGCTGCGATGTCGCCGTTGCGGTGGCCCTGTGCCATCAGTTGCAGCACGTCGCGTTCGCGTGCGGTGAGGGCGGTGAGCGGACTGCGGCTGCGGCTGCTGCCGCGGCGCATCAGGGTCGTCACGACCTCGGGGTCGAGCACGGTCTCGCCCCTGACCACGCGGTCCATGGTGCGCAGGAAGTCCTCGACGGCGCCCACCCGTTCCTTGAGCAGGTAGCCAACCGCTCCGGCGCCGTCGGCCAGCAGTTCGCCGGCGTACTTGGTCTCCACGTGGGCCGACAGCACAAGCATGGGGAAGCCGGGACGCACGGCGCGGACCTGCATCGCGGCGCGCAGACCCTCGTCGGTGTACGTCGGCGGCATCCGCACGTCGACGATGGCCAGTCCCGCGTCGAACTCCTCGATGGTCTCGTACAGCCGATCGGCGTCAGGACGCGCCGCGACCACCTCGATGCCCTCGGCGGACAACAGCGCCGCAAGACCTTCGCGCAGCAGCGTGTCGTCCTCTGCGATCACGACTCGCATGGCAGCTCCATCCGCACCGACGTCGGCCCGCCGGGTGGGCTGGCGACTGTGACCGTGCCGCCGAGTGCCTCGATCCGGCTCTCGATTCCGGCCAGGCCAGTGCCCTTCGACCGCTCGGCGCCGCCGTGTCCGTCGTCGGTCACGGTGGTGGTTACGCGCATCTCGCCGTCGTCCTCCGTCCAGGTCAGGTGAATATCGCATTCGGTCGCGTTGCTGTGCTTGGCAACGTTGGTGAGCGCCTCGGCGACCGAAAAGTACAGGGCGGCATCGACGGACGCCGGTGTCGGCGCCGGGGCGTCGACCCGCAGCCGGGTGGGGATCTGCATCCGGTCGGCCAGCAGCCCCAAGGCCGGCACCAGGCCTTCCTCGGCGAGCACCGGCGGATAGACGCCCCGGATGATGCGGCGCATTTCGGCCAGCGCGTCGCGGTTGGCGTCCTGCGCTTTCGCCAGGGCCGTCGCGACGTCGCCGGTTCCGGTGCTCAACTGCCGTTGCGCCGTGCCGATGAACATGGAGACGGCCACCAGCCGGTTCTGGGCCGCGTCGTGCAGGTCCCGCTCGATCCGCCGCAGCTCGGCGCTGTGCAGGTCCACGGCCGAACGTCGGCGCTGCTCCTCCATGTGCGCACGGAGTCGGAGCTCCTGGTCGCGAGTCGGGGCGAGCAGCAGTTCGAGAAGCTTCGCGTCGGCGGAGCGCACGGGGGGCGCGGCGATCGCCCACGCGGCCAGTCCGGCGAGCCCGATCAGGCCTGATGCCAGTGCGAGCCACCACGACGTGATCTCGAACAGTTGGTCGGCGGGCTTGCCGTCCGGCATCGCCCACCAGTACGTCGGCAATGCCAACGCTTGCAGTGACACCAACGGCAGCAGGACGGTGACCACGCCGAGCGGGATCCCGACGACGATCCGCTGGAGGACGGCGGCCAGATCGCGGGCCGACGTGCCGTCGGCGATGCGCCGACGGGCAACGTCCGCCCCGGCGGCAGGGCTCGGGTACGGGGAACCGATGCGTCGTCCCAGCGCCCGTCCGACCCTGACCCGTTCACGGTCGCACCAGTGCCGCAGCAGCCCGGACGCGGCGCCGGTGAGCAGGAGCCCGACACCGACCACCGACAGCGCGGCCACCACCACGATGACCGCGAGAACCAACAGGCCGTACAGCCCGGAGAGGGTGCCGGCCGCCAGGTACCGAACCGAAAGAGCCGATCGCCGGACGGACTTCGCGTCTCGTGGTCGTTGCCTGGTGCCGACGCCTTCGGTGGAACTCACCTGGTGAGCCTACTGGCACCACCAAGTCCCCGGCAGAGCCCGTCGGGCTGCCCGCCCGGAGGGGTATAGCCGGCACTACCATCCGGGTGGGCGCACGTACCACCGCGGCTCGGGTGAGCGGGGGACTGTGTCGCAAGCACCGCGATCCTACGGTCGATTACGTGAAAACGCACAAGGGCGAACGCCCCGGAAACCATGAGGACCACGCCGTGACGGTCAGCGGGTTGAGCAAAAGCTTCGGCGCCGATGCCACCCGGTTCTGGGCATTGGCGAACATCGACCTCTTCGTCGCGCCGCGGAGTTTCACCGCGATCATGGGACCGTCGGGCTCCGGCAAGACCACCTTGCTGAACTGCCTGTTGGGCCTGGAAAAGCCCGACACCGGCTCGATCCACATCGGCGGCACGGACATCACCGGCCTGGACGAGGCCCAACTGGCCGAGATGCGGCGTTCGCACGTCGGGGTGGTGTTCCAGTCCTACAACCTGATCCCGTCGCTCACCGTCGCCGACAACATCTCATTGCCGCTGCGACTGGCCGGCCGACGGATCGACCAGCGCCGCGTACGGGATCTGGCCGAGACCGTCGGTGTCGGTGCCACACTCGAGCGCCGACCGGCACAACTGTCCGGGGGGCAGCAACAGCGCGTCGCGTTCGCGCGTGCGCTCGTGACGGACCCGGAGTTGATCGTCGCCGACGAGCCGACCGGCGCGCTGGACACCGCCTCGAGCGACGTCATACTCGGCCTGCTCCGTTCGATCGTCACCGACCTCGGACAGCGGGCGTTGCTGGTGACGCACGACCCGCGGGCCGCGGCGGTCGCGGACCGTGTGCTGTTCCTCCGCGACGGACGCTGGCACGGCGAGCTCCACGGGGCCACCGAAGGGCAGATCGCGGCGACCCTGACCGACCTCGGGCTGCGGTGGTGAACAAGCTCGCCCGACTGACGCTGCGAGCGCGCACGGGCCAGGTCGTCGCACTGGCTGTGACCGTGTTCTTCTCGGCTGTTCTCGTGGGGGCGTTCGGAGTACTCCTGGAGACCGGCGTCCGCGGCCGGGTCTCCACCGGCGAGTACGACAACGCGCCGTTGTTGGTCGCGGCCCGGCAGTCGGTGCCGGTCGGCGGCGACGTCGACATGACGGTTCCGGGCCGGGCGTTGCTGCCCGCCTCCTTGGTCGACGAGATCGCGGCGGCGCTGCCGGCATCCCGCGTGGTCGCCGACCGCATCGTGCCCGCCATCCTTGGTGGCCGAGCGGGCGACGCCGAACCGGTGGACGCGCATCCCTGGTCGGCGTTCGCGCTCGGGAACCGCGAACTGGCCTCGGGACGCGCACCCGTCGGGCCGGACGAAATCGTGCTGCCGGGCCACGTCGCCCGTTCCCACGGCCTGGCGACCGGGGGAAAGGTCTCGCTGGGCTTCGGCGACCGGTCCGTCGAGTACACGCTCGCGGGCACCACCACAGCCGACGACACGGGAGTCGACGTCCCGGACGTCTATCTGAGCGACGGGCAGATCGCAACGCGCGGCAACCCCGATCGCGGTGTGGCGGTCATCGGCGTCTGGCCGCAGGCGATGCCCGACGAGCACACACTCGCTCGCCTGGTCCCACCCGCCGACGCTCGGCTGTGGGATCGAAGCGCCCGGGGGCCCGTCGAGGCGGTCTCCCAGGGCCGGGCGACGGCGGCACTCGTCTCCGCCTCGGGCGCGCTCGGCGCTGTCGCGTTCATCGTCGCCGTGTTCACCGTCATCGCTCTGACGTCGCTCCAGATCCGCGAGCGATCACGCGAGTTGGCCATGCTCCGCATCGTCGGCGCCACGCCACGACAGGTGAAGCGGCTGCTTCGCGCGGAGATCCGCGTGGTCGCCGCGCCGGCAGGGGGCCTCGGCGGGCTCGCCGGACCACTCGTGGGAGCGGTCATGATCGACGCCATCCGATCCTGGGGGGCGCTGCCCCGCACCCTTCAGCCGGTCTTCGGCCCGTTCCCCTTCATCGCGGCGATGCTTACGGGTTTCGTCGCCGCGGAGATCGCCATGCGCGTCGCGGTGCGCCGAGTCGTACGCAGCAGTCCGCTGGCGCAACTCGAGGGTGGCGACACGGGTCCGTCCGGATCGCCGCGGACGGCGCGGCGCGTCGTCGTCGGAGTGGTGCTCCTCGCGGTGGGCATCGTGATGGCCCTGGCGCCGACCTACACATCCAACGTCGATGCGGCCAGTGGACTTCCCGGGATCTCGGGATTGGTGATGGCCTTGTCGATCGGTCCGCTGAGTCCGCAGGTGGTGCGCGCGGCGGCCGCGATCGTGCGCCGACCGGCCGCGCGGACCGCCGCGGCATACATGGCCCTCGGCAGTATTCGCCACCGGGCCGCCCGCGTCGGCGGCGCGATGACCCCGATCGTCCTCGGAGTCGCGCTGGCCGCGGTCCAGCTCTCCGGCGCCGCGACCATCGGCACCGTGTCGAAGGCACAGGCTCACGCGGGCGCGCGCACCGACCTCACGGTCACCGTGTCGAGTGCCGGCGTCGGCGACCGGACGACCGAACTCGTGCGAGGCGTGCCCGGGGTCGGCTCCGCCACCCCATTCGTGACCACCGGCGTCATCGTGCAGCCGCCCGCCGGCAGCGACAACAGCCCCCAAACCCTGAAGGCACTCGGCATCGCCGGTGACCAAGTGGAGCGCTACGCCGATCTCAAGCCCACGAGCAACAGTCCGATCCGTCTCCGGCAGGGCGACGTCGTGCTCGGCGTTCTCGGTGCCGCACAACTGGGAGCCCACGTGGGAGACGAGGTCACCATCGTGCTGGCGGACGGACAGTCGATCAAGCGGCACGTGAGCGCGCTGTACGAACGCGGCCTCGGTTTCGGCGATGTCCTGCTCCCACTCGACGACCTGCAGCCGGCCACCGCTTCGGGACTCGCATCGGGTCTGGCCGTCACGGTCCCCGCATCCGAATCGGTGGCGCGGGTCGAACGCCGCATCCGCAACGACCTGGCCGACGTGCCCGGAGCCGAGGTCACCCGGTCCGCCTCCGTCGCCGACGCCGACGGCGCCTCGGGCGGCGAGGACAAGTTCGGGCTGCTGATACTGCTGGTCCTCTTCGGCTATATCGCCATCGCGGTCACAAACTCCCTCGTGACGGCAACCCTCTCCCGCCGATCGGAATTCGTGCTCCTGGCGGCCGTCGGCGCCACACCACGCCAACGACGCTCGATCCTGCGCTGGGAAGCCGCCATCCTGGGCGCCACCGCCTGCATCGTCGGGACCGCGTTCGCGCTGCCCGGCCTGTTCGCCATGACGTACGCCCTGAGCAACGGCGACCGCATCATGCCCGCAATCGATCCCTTCACCTACACCGGGATCGTCACGTTCACCTTCGTACTCGTCTTCTCCGCCACCGCCCTCGCCGGCCGAGCCGTCATGCGCGACCGGCGATGATCTCCGCGTTCGGGTCGGCATCGGTGCGCTCGTCGGGGTGCCGACGGCGCACCGACTGCCGCCGTAGCGGCGGGTGCCGCCGGGTTCAAGGACCGGCTGCGCGCAGAGGGGCCAGTGTCGCGGTCGCCCTCCCGGACGAGCTGCTCGTCGTCGGCCGTGACGATGACGATCCGGAGCAGCCCGGACGGCGTGCGGCCGTTCGACGTGATGGTGCGGTGGTGGGCGCTTCCCGTTCCAGGCACCGCACGATGCCCTCGGGCGGCGGCCGCCGCACTCGTGGAAGGGCCGGGGCCCGATGTGCGTGGGACGTGGCGGGTGTTCGACAACGGCAGTGCCCTCGGCGCCGGTCTCAAAGACGGGGCGCCACCAACCGAGAGCGTCAGCACACCTCTTCGAGGATTCGGAGTCGGACCTGCCGCCGACGCAGGTTGATGCCGCAGACGCCGGCCGCCACGACGTCGCCCTCGGCGCGGTTGCGCCCATGCGCCGCCCACCGTGCCAAGCCCGGGTCGTGGGCAGGCACCAGCCCGTGGACCCCGGCGTCCAGGCGGACTGCCACCCCGGGCGGAATGATCCTGTCCACGATCCCCGAGACCTGGCCCGTCGGAAGCGTCGAGGCCTGATGTGTCCGAAAGTTGGCTCTAACGGGAACGTTCCCGGGGCGCCCACCGACTCCCCGAAGCATGGGAATGGTGACGTTCGATCCGGTGGGAGCGCGTCGCACGAACGTCGGCCGACTCAGGCGGCGCTCACTTCGAGCAGGACTTCTCGGCACCATCCCGGGTTCCCGCGCGGACGTGCGATGAGCGCCTGCCCACCAACGGCCACGTCGCCACGTCGTGGTACCGAGCCGGGCCGTTGCCGATGACGCTCTGCACCAGGTGCAGCCGGTCCGCGGTCCATTCCACCCCGTCGAATCCGGCGAGATCGGCCGCCGGGTCGGTGAGCGCACTGCCCGGAGGGCGCCGCCCGCCCGCCCCGCGTGCTTGGGCGACGCGGGCCAGAGTCACGTGACCGTGCCACGGCCGGCCCTCGATCGGGATGTGGCATTTACCGGCCGCGCGCCGTACGGCCACGGCCAGGGCGGCCATCGCCCGCCGATCGCCCCGGATCCCGATCCACAGGGTGCGATCACCGAAACGGCCGCTGCCGGTGAGCGCGAGGTTCCGCGGCGGATGGCGTGCGGCGACGCGGGCGAGCCGGGTTTCCAACTCGATCCGGGTCTTCGGCTCCACCGTGCCGAGAAAGGCGAGAGTGAGGTGCCAACCTTGGGGCCCGGTCCAGCGCAGCCCGTCGTACCGGGAGCGGATCGGGTCGACGGCACGACGCAATTCCGCCACCGCTTCGGGGGGCGGCACGAGCGCCACGAACAAGCGCATGGAGCCGTTTTCGCTCACCCATCCATCAGAACACGGCTGCGGCACGACCGCGAACAACCCCATCCCGCCCGGTACACCTGTCCTTGTCAGTGGCGGAAGAGCACGACCGTGCGGCCGTGGGGGATTCGGTGTCGTCGGGGATGTTCGTGATTCCGGTCAGGGCGGGGCTGTCGGCGCCGGTGACGCCCGGGATCTCGGCGAAAGTGCTCCAGGCACACCGAGACGACCCTGAGGATCTCGTCGGCCCGCCGCAACTCGACGTTCTCCCTCGGGAGTTGCCTCGGTTCCTCCGACTCGGCGGTGGTCGGGCGGTCGGTCCGCTCCCCCGGCGTCGGCCTCGGCCCCCCGGACCCGATTCCGCAGGGCCTCCGTGTGGATGCCCAGGTCCCGGGCGACCCGGGCGACCCGGGTGCCCAAGAGGTACGTACCTCCCGAATCGCCTGTTCCTGCGGCTCATCGGGGCATCTGCGTGCCGCCGGCACAGCTTACGGACCTCCCCGGCCTCCGCTCCGACTCGTCAGAAGCAGGGAGTGTTGTCACCGGAGCGGGTGATGCCGGGCCGGGTGTCCAGGGACCACATGTGCGTGCATCGGGGGCACTGGAGGTTGACGACCGGCCCGTTGTTGGAGATCAGGTAGCGCCAGTGCTCGCCGCAGTTGCGGCGGTCGGCGCAGGTCGCGCAATGGCGGGCGTCGTCGCAGACCGGGCAGGTCACCCAGGCGCGTCGGGCGAGGTCCGCCTGTGGATCAATGGGCAGCCGCATGGCCCGGCTCCTCCCCCGGCAGGACACCGGCCGCCACCAGCAGGTCGTGGATGCGCTGCTGTTCGGCGTCCAGGCCCGAGTAGAGGAGGGCATACGCCTCGTCCTCGCCTCGCAGGACCGCCACCGGGTCCCAGTCGGGCCCGAGTGCTGCGACGACCTCGGCCCGTCGCCGGGCCTCCTCGAAGGTGAGGTCGATCGTGAAGGGGACGAGATCGGGAGTGTTGTCCTGGTTCATGGCGAGACTTCCGAAGTGCTGGGGAACCCGCCCATCTCTACCAGGCACCGTTGCCGCAGGGAAGAGCGGCCCCAGTCGCCTCGAGACGCCCCGGGGCCACGCTCCACCCCCGCCCATCGACGGGGCGCCCTCGGATCAGCCGACACAGGCGGGCCGTTGCCGCCACCAAGCCTCGACCGACGGACACGCCCCACCCACGGCACTATGACGTATTTCACGGCGCGCCCCGCAGCATGCACCGAGCGGACCGTGGGGCGCAGCGGCGATCACGACGGGGACCATTCCAGTGCGCGCCGGCGACGTCGCTCGCACACGGCGGGTGATGCGCGGCGATGGTCCGACCACTGACCGCCCTCCTCAAAGGCACACGGCCGGCCGGCCCCTTGGCGACCGCTCGGACACCTGGCCGATCCGGCGGAACCCTTGGACCCCGAGCCGTCGCCGCCTTCGTCACTCGGGTCGACTGCCTCACCTGAACCCACCGGCACACCAGGCCCCAATCGCCGCACGCGACACACCTGGCCATCGCAGACCCGGCACAAGGAATCGCCTGGATCCTGGACGGAGAATCCGACGACTGACCCGACCGGGATCGGCCGACAGAACCAAGAAAACCATGGGATGAAGCAGCGTCCGTTGCGCCGTCAACCGAGAGGGGAACTGGCGCGGCCGCCGCTCGGTGCCACGATGGAGTGGAGGAGCCTTTTCGATCGGCGATTGGGGAAGGCGATCATGAGCCGCGAGTATCATTTTCATTGCGAGCACGCCGGTTGCTCGGTCACCGTGTGTCTGCGGATGGGCGGGACGCGGGAGCTGGAGCTCCTCGTGGACGGGAAAGAGGTCGCCGCCGCCCGCGTCCACGGCCACCACGCCCGGACGCAAGTGATGACCGCGATCCTGCCCACCGACCCGCCTCGCGGCATCGAGGTCGAAGTGACACTCCCGGGCGCTCTCGGCGGCGATCCGGCGAGCGTCCTGCTCGCGGCCGGCGGACGCAGGCCGATGCCCGCTCGGGAGGTGCCCCGGCGGTCGCGGCCGACGGAGGCGTCCTGGTACTCCTGACCGTGTCGGGGCGCCACAAGGCGTGTCGGTGACGCCCTCGGGCCGCCGGAGACGTCCGTGGCGCGGCGACTGGGGGCGGATCGTGCAGCGCCCGGTTCGGGCGAGTCCCCGGGTGGTCACAAGGTCCCGGAGTCGCGGGGCTCGGCGTACGGCGCGCTTCGTGCCCGGTGCGGTTTCTTCAGCCGGCCGAGCGACCCGCCGGCCACCGTCGTCGTCAAGCAGGTGCGGCCGCAAGCCGCCGCCGTGTCGATCCATGGGGTGTCGCCACCCCCGCAGGCATCGGAAGCGATCTCGAAGCGACCGGATGTGAAGCTGATCGACGTCCGCTGCGGCCGGGCGCGGAGGTTTCCGCGAGCCACCGCCCGCCGTTCACCGAATGTCGTCAACCACCCACCCAAGCGTCTGGTTGTCGCGGTGGCTCGGGTTCCGGGGACGGGACATCACAGTGCGGTCTCACGAACGACCGGCGGCGCGACCGGCGGTGGCGAGCAGCTCGTCGACCGAGCCCGCGAAGTCCGGCAGCAGCCGCATCGCGATCGTCCACGCGTCGGGATCCTCGCCGAGGTGCGCGTCGACGAGCGCACGCAACGGCTCGGCCAGCGGCCGCAGTTTCCCGCGGCTCCGCTGCTCGTCGCCGAACGCCCACAGGAGGAACGAGGCCGCAGCGGTGTGCGTCAGCAGGTCGTCCGGCGTGAGCGTGCCTGAACGCAGGCACGCGGCGAGCGCCGGGAGCACGAGTGTCCACCCCGAACCTTCGCGGCGGCCCCACACCCGGGCCGCTGCGGGCAGGAGCGCCAGGGCGGTCGACCGGGGCAGCGCCGCCAGCAGCCGGGCGTAACGTTGCGGATCGGCTTCGAACAGCGCGGCGGCGACCGACTCCGGCAGCGCGGGATGGCGGCTGAAGGTGTCGAGGACGTTCCTCTCCGCGCGTCCCGAGGTCACCTCGTCGAGGACCACGTCCCATGAGATCGGGGCCTCGACCGGGGCGTGGTGCGCGACGGGGCCCGGTTCCGCCGCGGTGCCGGTCGTCCGGGCGACGAGCTCCGCGCGCTGGTACGCGGTGAGGGCGTCGCCCGCGAGCAGCGCGGCGTCCACCTCGCCCAAGCCGAGCGCGATCAGTTCGGCACGCTTGTCGGGGTCGTGCTCGACGCCCGCGACGAAGTCGCGCAGCACCTCGGGGCTGCGCGAGGCCAACTCCCGTGCGATCGGCGGGACGAGCGCCGGCGCAACCGGCGCCCTGCGGCTGACCCCGGCCAACTCCGGGAGGACGTCGTCGTCGAACGCCGCGAGGATCGCGGACAGCGCGTCCGCGTCGGCGCAGGACAGCAGCAGCCGCAGCGGAGAAGGACCGGCCGACGGCGGGCGGGCCGGCCGCGGCTGCCGGCGGAAGTCGGTCCACTGCGCGGGCGCCTTGCCCGCGGGCGCCTTCGCCGAGCCGGACGGCCTCACCCACGGGACGGTGGCTGCCTCGTCGAGCAACGCCAGGACACTGCCGGGGTATTCGGCGTCCCGGGTGAGCAGTGTCACGGCCGCGCGCCAGGCGCCGGGGTCCGTGCCGAGCCGGGCCCGCACCGCCTCGCACAGGCCCTGTTCGAGGGCGGCCACCTCCTCCTCGGCGAGGGTCACCCTGATCCAGTCTTCGTTGGGCGGCGGCCAGTGCAGCGCGTCGATCAGCCCGAGGACCCGTGCGGCACCGGGCCCGCGCCGCAAGATGTCGTCCGGAGTGACCGTGCCCGTGTCCAGCGCCACCCGGGCGGGGAACGTGTACGGGTTGTCGGTCGGCCCGTACGCGAGCAGGGCCAGCGCGGTCTCGACCGGGCATGCGGGTTCGCCGACGAGCGCGACGCACTCCTCGTTCTGCCACGGCTTTTCGATGTGCCGCACGGCGGTCTCGGCCCAGTCGTCGGCGGTCCACTTCTCCGGGCGCAGCAGCGCGAGCGTCTCGGTGAACCGGTCGTGGCCGCGTGGCGACGACGTGTCGGGGTCGGCCGCCAGTGCGCCGGATCCCTGAGGTGGCAGCGGCCGCCTGCCGAGGATCGTCCGGTATGTCTCGGCGGCCAGTTCCGGGTCGGGGCAGTCCATCGCCATGCCGAGTTCCGGCAGCGCGTCGGTGCACATGAGCCGTTCGCGCAGCACCGGCGCGATCGGGAGGGTGGCCAGCACCCGGCGGCGCAGTGAGCCCGGGACCCTGCGGTGGAAGAACACCGCCGCCCGGACGTCCGGATCGGGGTCGGCGGCGAGCGCGGCCATCGCCCGGTGGTCGAGGAATCGGTTACGGGCGTACGCCGCGCGGTCGGCGGCGGCACCATCCCGCAGGCACCACGTGACGGCGCTCGGCCGTAGCACGCAGTACTCCAGTATCTGCGCGCGCAGCTCGGCTCCGACGCGGGCGAGTGCCAGACCGGCCTGGCGTGAGTCGCCCGCGCCGGTCAACGCCCCGAGAGCGACCAGGTCCGGAAGGGGGAGCGAGCGCTCTTTCACCGGCGTCACGCGCGCCTCCCGCCGACCGCACGCGGGGCGTCGCCGGCACCGGTCGACGCCCTGAGGGCATTCGGGCGAGACAGGCGGCGCTTCGGCTCGCCCCACGCGGCCGCGCACACCTCCGTCCACTTCGGATCGGGCACTCCGCGGACCGGGGTCGTCATGGGTCGGATCCCAACTTCCTTCGCAGGGCGGACCGGGCGGAATGGTCCGCACGATCGGGATGGCACCGATGATGCCGCCGCGAGGAACGCCGCCGCAGCACAATCGGCCGGCGGATACCGCGTACGCGTCGAGCGCGGACCCGGGCGACGGCGCGCCGGCCCTCTCCCACAGCTCGGGAACGACAAGGGATTTCCCCGATTCGCGCCGGGTTCCCGATGGCTAGCGTTTGGTAGCGGTACCCCTCGACTTCTCGTGCCGAACACGTCCCCCGTACCGAACGCCTCCGGCGTCAGGAATCGGAAGTCAAGCGCGGTTTCCCGTTCAATGCGCGGCCGTCCCTCCGCACCTTGATCCGTGGTTCGCTCGTCAGACACCCCCCGGAGCGACCGGAAGCCGTTTCCCGCCGGCCTTCGGCCGTCCCCTCCGCGCACCCACACCACCCCGCGTGTGCGCAGCTCGCGCACCGAGTCGGGGACTGCGGCGCAGTGCATCGACTGCGATCCATCTCGACGGATGCCGTCGGCCACCACCGACGGTCTCCGGTCGACACGCACAGGAACACATCCCTCCGGCGTCGGCGAAATCCGGCGCCCTCGTGAGGAGGTACCCGTGTGAGACGTAAACGCCTGTCCGTCGTCACCGCTGCCTTCACCGCTGCTCTCGCGATGGTCGTGGTGGACCTCGCGTCCCGCGGTCGGCAACAAGGCACCGGCGTCGGCCGAAGCTCGTACCTCGGCGGAATACAGCGTTGTGGTCGGTAGGCATCGGTAAGCAGGTGATCGGCCGGCCCTGTCGGGCCGTGCGCTGTGCGTGCCGAAGATTTCGGACAACGTCTCGGTCGACGAGAACGAACCGGAAGGGCTGTTCGCCCACCATCAGCATCCCCGCGAACACCTGACCGTCGGCCGGCGCTCTACCTGGTGAAACTCCCCGGCGACGGTTACGCCGGGAAGGTCACCTGCCGGCACCTGCCGGCAGGATCCGCGACAGGCCATACGAGTCGGGAACGGTGTGCGCGTCGCACGCGGTCCACGCGGTCCACGCGGTGCGCGCCCTCCGCGCCGTCCACCCCTTCCCGCCGAGCGTCGGCAACACCCGCACCGCACCGTCCTCGTCGCGGTGCGTCGGGTGCGCCGAACCACTGCTCCATCGCCCGGAGTTCGCTCCTCTCCGGTGGCTCCAACAAGCATTTCCCCGGTCGCAACGCGGGGTCCATCCGGTTCCACACCCCGGCTTCCACACCCCCGGTTCCGGATCCACGCGCTCCCCCATGCGGGTCGAAAGGAAGAAAATGGTAAGCAGGCATTCTCTGATCAAAAGGCTCCTGGTGGTTACCGCCGCTGTGACGGCAATCGCCGCCGGCGGCGCGGGGCAGACGATCGCGTCGCCCACCCCGCCGCCCTCCAACCCGGGCGACGTCACACCGCACATCGTCGGTGGCACCTTGGCCGCCCAGGGCGAATTCCCCTGGATGGTACGGCTGTCCATGGGCTGTGGCGGCACCATGTACACCGACCAGATCGTGTTGACCGCAGCGCACTGCGTCGACGGATCCGGACCCGACTCGAGCATCACGGCCACGTACGGTGTGGTGGACCTGAACAGCCCGGCGGCTGTCAAGCGCACGTCCGTCGAGGTGCTCAGCTCCCCCACGTACGACACCCCCACGGGCGGTGACTGGGCGCTGATCAAGCTGGCCGCCCCGATACCCGGCGCGGCGACCATCCCGATCGCCACGAACAAGACCTACGACAACGGCACCTTCACCATCGCCGGTTGGGGTGCGGCCACCGAGGGCGGCGGACAGCAGCGCTACCTGCTCAAGGCCGACGTCCCGTTCGTGACCGACGCGACGTGCAAGGCGTCGCCCGGGTATTCGGGGTTGATCCCGGCGGCCGAGATCTGCGCCGCGTATCCGCAGGGCGGCACGGACACCTGCCAGGGCGACTCGGGCGGGCCGATGTTCCGCAAGGATGCCGCAAACGCCTGGATCCAGATCGGGATCACGAGTTGGGGTGTCGGCTGCGCCCGACCGGGCCGACCGGGCGTGTACACCGAGGTGAGCACCTTCGCCACCGCCATCGCGCAGGGCGCGAGCGAATTGGGCGGAGTCGATCCCCCGGACGGTGAGACGTTCGAGAACACCAACGACGTCGCGATCCCGGACAACGGCGGCGCCGTGTTCAGCGACATCGCCGTGACCGGCGTCGCGGGCAACGCGCCGGCGACCCTCAAGGTCGGCGTCGACATCAAGCACACCTGGCGCGGCGACCTGACCGTCGACCTGGTGGCCCCCGACGGCACCGCCTACCGACTCAAGAACTCCAGCGGCAGCGACTCCGCCGACAACATCATCACGACCTACACCGTCAACGCCTCCAGCGAACTCGCCAACGGCACCTGGCGCCTGAAGGTTCAGGACGTCGCCGCCGCCGACACCGGCAAGATCGACTCCTGGAAGGTCACCTTCTAGTCCGGCGGGATCACCTCCCGACGATCCTTCCTATCTCCCACGACCACGTTCCAGGGATAGCCCCCTTCCTCGGCCTCAACGCCCTCCACGCACGGCGCGGGCCGGGGACATACCGATCCAGGCTCGGCTCGGCCCGACGCGGTTTCTCGCGCCGGTCCGGGCCGAGCCGCACGTCGTACGTCAATCGGGCGCGCAAACCCCGCGGCGACGCGACGGGGGGCCACCCACCGGCGGCCGCAACGCCCCGGCCCACACCACACCCCCACCAACCATCCCCTGGCTCATCTCCCGGTCAAGGTCGGTGTCGCCGTCAACGGCTGTTCACGGATGCCTCGTTCGAGGTGGGGACCGCATCCGGATCGGTGGAACGTCGCGGCGCCGCGGAGCCTTCCGCGGGCTCGGATCCCACCAGCCACAGGCCGGTGACCACGGCGGTAACCAACGTGACGGTGCCGGCAGCGAGGAAGGCGCTGTTGAGGCCGGTCTCGAAGGAGGCGCCGCCGGATTGCCGGGTGCGGACGACGGCTCCGAGTACCGCCACGCCGAGCACCGCGCCGATCTGCCGGGTGGTGCTGCTGATGCCTGAAGCGAGGCCGCCTTCCTGTGGGCCGACTGCTTGGATGGCGGCTCCCGTCAGTGGGGACATTGTCAGGGCGAAGCCGATGCCGACGACTCCCAGCCGCCACCACACGTTCCCATAGCCGGTGTCGGCGTGCACCATGCCGAGCGCCAGCAGTCCCAGGCCGGCCAGGGCCAGGCCGGTGGTGACCACGATTCGGAAGCCGTAACGGGCGGCGAGCCGGCCCGCGAACGGGCTGACGATCACCATGGCGAGGGTTGCCGGCAGGGTCTGCAGACCGGCGCGCAGGATCGAGCTGCCCTGGACGTACACAAAGAACTGGGAGAAGAAGAACGACGAGCCCATGAGCGCGAACCCCACCACGACCATGGCGGTGTTGGACACGGTGAACAGCCGCTGCCGGAACAGCCGCAGCGGCAGCATCGGGGCGGAACGACGCGCTTCGACGGCGACGAAGGCGGCGAGGAGGATCACCGCGGCGGTGAAGCTGCCCAGGATCACCGGCGACGTGAAGCCGCGGGCACCACCCTCGATCAGCCCGTAGGTCAGCGCCCCCACTCCCGGAACGGACAGCACCGTACCCGGGACATCGATCGCGGGGGCGCCCGGATTGCGGGCCTCTTCAAGGCTGCGCAGGCCGACCAGCAGAAGGACCACGCCGATGGGCAGATTGACCAGGAAGATGGCGGGCCAGCCGAAGGCGTCCGTCAGCACGCCGCCGACCACGGGGCCCGCGGCCAGACCGATTCCGCTGAATCCGGCCCAAAGCCCGATCGCCTTGATGCGATCCTGCGGCACGGGATAGGCGGCGGCGAGCAGGGCCAGCGAGGCAGGGCTCAACGCCGCGGCCCCGATGCCCTGCAGCACCCGACCGGCGACCAGCCAGCCGACCGTGGGCGCGAAGCTGCACAGCACCGACGCGGCGGTGAACACCGCGACCCCCGTCAGGTACACCCGCTTGCGGCCGAACCGGTCGGCGAAGACACCGCCGGACAGCAGCAGCATGGCGACCAGCAGTACGTACGCGTCGACGATCCATTGCAGACCGGTCAGCCGAGTGTGCAGCCTGTGCTGCATATCGGGCAGCGCTGCTCCGACAATCGTGTTGTCGAGCAGGACCATGAATTGGCCCAGGCAGGTCACCGTGAGCAGCACGGCCCGGTTCGGTCGACTGCCTACGGCCGCGGGCGATGCAGCCATGGGAATTCCTTTCCATCGTCGATGGCGCCTTTCCACGGCCGACACGGTCGGCCTCCGGGCGCCCTAAAGCAGTCATTGGCTGCGTTAGGCAACTGTAAGGAGGGCTGCTTCAAAAACGCAAGTCACGGCTGCGTTAAAGTGGGGGCATGAACGAGCGACAGCCGGCCCGACGACCCGGCGGGCGCAGCGCCCGCGTCGGCGCGGAGGTACACCGGGCCGTCACCGACCTGATCAGCGAGCGCGGCTACGGCAACTTCACCGTCGGCGAGGTCGCAGCCCGCGCGGGTGTAGCCGACAGCAGCATCTACCGCCGGTGGGGCAGCCTGGAAACCCTGCTCACCGACGTGGCGCTCACCCGCCTCAACGCTCAGTCGCCGATGCCCGACACCGGGAGCCTGGCCGGCGACCTGCGCACCTACGCGGCCAACGTGGCCCGCGAGATCACCGGACCCGACGGTCCGGCGCTGCTGCGCCTGGCCGTCGCCCTGTCCGACAACGGTCCTCAGGGCCTGCAGGCGCGTGACGACCTCCTCGCCGAACGCGCCCGGCAACTGCAGTCCATGCTCGATCGCGCCCGCGAACGCGGCGAGCACCCACCCGACGCGTTCGGCGTGCTGGACCACATCCTGGCCCCGATGTACATCCGCGTCCTGTTCGGCAGGGGCCCGCTCACCCCGGACTACGTCGACGGACTGGTCGACCGATTGTTGTGAACCTTGACCCGGTCCCCGTGATCGGCCCTCGGACGCGGTAACAGGGTCCGCGGCACCAGGGCCTCGTGAGGTGCTCCGCCGCGTGCCGTGTGCCGTGTGCCGTCCCACCTCAGGCACCCGGCCCCCGGCCGGCCCACGCGGCCCGGCCGAAGCCGTCGGCCGGCGACGCGCGTCGCGCGTCGCGCGTTTTCTTGACCCGCCCCGGGCCTCCTCACTCGTCAACCCCCGCGAGGTCAACGGGCGTTCCGTCGTCGCCGAACGCCTCCATCCCCCGGAAGGCCCCGTTTGCCGCCCGGTCCGGCCGGACCCGGGGATCGAGCAGGAACGGATCAGGAAGACACCGGGTGGCCGCAACTCCGCCATCCCCGGCAGGTATACGCCCTGTGCATGGTTCGCCGGCCGCCGACCACACCGGGCGAGAGCCGGTGTCGAGGTCCACGCGGGCGGCCCCGTCTCCACACTCGAGCGACCGCCGGTGATCGACGTGTCGGTGCGCCGCTTGTACCGCGAGAACCCGGCCCGTTCCCGGACCACGCCTGTCGAACAGGTCCCGGGCCGACGGTGCCCTATCGGCGGCGGACCCCCGCCCCGCGGAGGCCGAATCGAATCCCGGGACGCGCCCCGACACCAATGCCGACACGCACGGACGCGGCGACCGCGAATGGCCGCCGCGCCCAAGCTCGTCCGCCTCACCTCACGCGGTCGGGCACGTACCTCCCGGCAGCGTCAGCGCCACCCGCGCATGCGACACCACGACGCTCACGCCGGACAACAGTGTGATCCGCAGCGCGTTGACCGTGATCCCCCGACCGCCGGGGTCGACCACTCGCTCGTTCACCCGCACCGTCGCCACCAGCGGGATCGTGATATCCACGTTGACGTTCGGGTTCACCACCGGCACCCCGGCCACCCGCAGGTTCGCCAACGTCACCGAACCGCTCGGCGTCGCACCGCCGTTCGCGTCACCCTGCACCGTGGCGATCGCTTCGACGACGTCCGCCGTGACCAGTCCGCCGAGCAGGTTCACCCCGGCCGTCTCGGCGCGCGCGTTCGCCCGCTGCAGGCCGTTCGCGTCGATCGTGCCCTCCGCGCGGGTGGTGACCACGCCCGCGTTGCCGACGACGCCCAGCGACACCGTCGCGACGTTGTCGGTGTCGACCGCCGCGACGTTCGAGCACGTCACGTCGGACGCGGCGATCGGGCCGATGTTCGCGAGCGGGGACTTCAGTGCGGCCCCGTACGCGTGCGCGTCGAAGCGCATCGTGTCGAACACGACGCTCGCGCACCCCGGCAGGCTCACCCCGACCACGTTCGTAAAGCCCGCCGCGCAGTTCGTGTACGTCCCGCGCGCCGCCGAGGTCACCTGGACCTGCGCCGTGCAGGATTCCTGACCCGCCGTCAGGTTGCCGGATACGTCGACCGAGCCCCCACCCGCCGGCGCGACGACCGAGCCGGCATCGCACGTCGTCGTGGTCACCCCGGTCGCCTTGAGCCCGGCCGGCAGCGCGTCCGAGAACGACCAACCGGGCTTGGCGCCCAGCTCGTTCGTGTTCGTGATCGTGAAGGTCAGGGTCGAGGTGCCACCGGTGAGCACCGGTGTCGGCGCGAAGCCGATGTCGACCTGCGGGCTCGCGTCGACGAGCTTGACGTTGTCGAAGGCCACGTCGTTGCCGGTGCCGCTCGGCTGCTCGTTCACCAACCGGATGCCGGCCTGGTTGCCGGCGAACAGCACGGCGCCGTTGCTGGTGAAGGTGCCGACCTTGGCCCCGCCGATCGTCGTCGTGGCATCCACGCACGCCTCGATCGGGCGCGTGAACGCGGGCGTGGCCTGGTCGCCGTCGAGCAGGTAGAAGCTGAACTTGGAGTGGTTGGCGAAGCAGTTGACTTCGGCGATGTCGACCGAGAACGCGATGAAGCGCCGCCCCGCGGGCAACGGGATCGGGGTCGCCGTCTCCAACTGCACCTTGCCGGCGCCCGGATTGCCCGCGGTGTACGCCGTCACGGCGTGGTTCGTGGTCGAGGAACCACCCGACCACTGACCGAGTACGCCCGCGAGGTTCTTGACCTGGGCCCAGTCGCCCGGGACGCACCCACTGCCGGCGGGAGGCGTGGTCGACGCGGCCGGCGACGTGACCCAGCCGTTGCACGCGGTCAACCAGGCCGGGTCGGCGGTGTACGTCTCGCCCACCGGCGGACCGCCGATGTAGTTCGTGAGCAGGGTCGGCGTCGCGCCCTGGCCGTTCTCGAAACCCTCGGCGAAGATCGCCGCGGGCGCCTGCGGCACACCCGGTGTCCCGGGCGCGGCCTGCGCGCCGCCGACGGCGAACGGTGCGGTCAGACCCGCAACGGCCACCGCGATCGATATACCGACGCTGCCGAAGCGTCCGGTGAGCCGTTTTCTCATCGTGGACATGACGAAACCCCTTACGTCGCAAGGTGTCTGACCCCACGACCCGCCCCACGGGGCAGGCCGAGGACGGCGAGGCCGCACCGACCGATCGCGGATACCACGACCGGTCCGGCACATCGCCTTGAGCAGCACAGCACCCACAACGCCGGACGACCGCCTCTCGGCAGCCAAACCACACCTACAGGTGACACCGTCGCGCGCCGGTGCGCGCACCGAACCGCCCCGCGCACCCCCACCGCGGGAGCCGCGCCGCACCCTCGACCGTGCCCCCCACCACCCCTCACCCCTCACGATCGCCCGGCTCGGCCGACCGCGACGCCCGCCCGGTGACAACGCGTCCACGCCGTCCGCCGCGACCCGACGACCACCAGCGTGGTTTCAAGGTGCCATTCGCTCGACGTAGCCATGCAGATCGCCAAGGCCCCTCACCGCCACGCCGCTGACGGTCCAGCCCGGTACCCTCCGGCATCACGCAGACGCCCTGCCCCCGGCCGGCCCACCGCCCGCAATCCGTCGGCGGGTCGGGATAGCCGAACGCGTACCGGCCCTGCGCCGCCTCGCCCACCCGCCCAGGCCCCCGACACCCGGACCCGACCCGAAGCCGGCATTCGGAGCCCCGCCGAGCGCGACGGGGTCCCGGAGCGGCCGGTGCCGGGGCGGGCGGGTGGCGGGATCACGGCGGGATCGCGTTCGCGTTCGCCGGCGCGATCCGGCCGTCCCCGGCGGCCAACCGCCCCAAAACCTCGCAACGCCAGCGGCTACCACGCACCCACGTACAGGTTCACCACGCGCCGGGGGACCACCGGCCGTTAAGAAGTCGTTTCATTTGGCATATTGGCGGTAGCAGATCAATGCGGCAGCGATGCTGACGAACGCGCCGAAGTGCGCCGCCTTGACCTCGTATCGGCGGTGGAGACGGCGGAAGGCGTTGAGCCAGGACACGGTTCGTTCGACGACCCATCGGTGTCGGCCGAGACGCGTCGAGGAGTCGATGCCGCGTCGGGCGATCCG